>NZ_JASHDO010000003.1:0-170943 GCF_047463615.1 Streptococcus infantis
TCAGCAAGTACGTCTGCATCAACAAGTGCAAGCACATCAGCAAGTACATCAGCTTCAACAAGCGCAAGCACTTCAGCAAGTACATCAGCTTCAACAAGCGCAAGCACTTCAGTAAGCACATCGGCTTCAACAAGCGCAAGCACATCAGCAAGCACATCGGCTTCAACAAGTGCAAGCACGTCAGCAAGTACGTCTGCATCAACAAGCGCAAGCACATCAGCAAGTACGTCTGCATCAACAAGTGCAAGCACATCAGCAAGTACGTCTACATCAACAAGTGCAAGCACTTCAGCAAGTACGTCTGCATCAACAAGTGCAAGCACTTCAGCAAGTACATCAGCATCAACAAGTGCAAGCACTTCAGCAAGCACATCAGCTTCAACAAGCGCAAGCACATCTGCAAGCACGTCAGCTTCAACAAGCGCAAGCACATCAGCAAGTACGTCTGCATCAACAAGCGCAAGCACGTCAGTTATTACAAGTAAGGGAATGCCAGAAAGCTTATCACTTGGTAGCTTAGATATCGATAGTGTGATAACATCAGATTCAATTAGCACATCAGTATCACAATCACTATCATTATCAGTAAGTACTAGCCAATCAATGGCTCATTCAACTTCAACTAGTCAAGCGCCTCAAACTAGCACAACTAAGACTCGTAAGCAACTTCCAAATACTGGAACAACAGCTTCAGCTACAAATGCTCTTCTCGGAGCTGTAGCAGGTCTAGCAGGATTAGGTTTAGTGGCTAAAAGTCGTAAGCGTGATGATGAAGAATAAGTCTTGTTTTAGATAGCCTAAAATAGACTAATTAACTAGTCGTAAAACCTCCAAAAGTTTTAAGCTTTTGGAGGTTTTTATGTTCTTTAAAAGTGTGATTCTATGCTTGTCATGCTTTGTGAAATGATCTAAAAAATGGTATAATGTATAGTGTGAATTTTAGATAATAAGAGCTTTTACTTTTATACAAATTGATAATAAATAAAATGAGAATTTAGGAAAAAGGAGTAGAATTGGAACATCTAATTAGTGTTGTTATACCTGTGTATAATGTGGAAAATTATTTGGAAGAGTGCATTCAAAGTGTTCTGGATCAGACCTACACAAATCTTGATATAGTGCTGGTAAACGACGGTTCCACAGATAATTCAGCAGCAATATGTGATAGATTTGCTGAATTGGATAGTCGAGTTCGTGTGTTTCATACTGAAAATAAAGGTGCAGCCTTAGCTAAAAATTTTGGTGTCGCTCAAGCACTCGGGGAGTATGTCCTTTTTGTAGATTCAGATGATATTGCTGAGAGCAGAATGGTAAATACCTTACACAGACAAGTGGAAGAAACTGGGGCAGATATCGTAATCGGTAATTATTTTATTTATGATGAGAATGATGGACAGTATAAATTCTATGTACTAGAAAGAGATTTTTGCATCGAAGAATTATCAGCTCAAGAATTAATTGATCGGCAAGCAGGCTATTGGCATTTAAATGCTTCAGCCTTTATTATGCCTATGTTTAAGTTGTTTAAAAAAGACTTGCTATTGCAAGTTCCGTTCACCAATGGTCGGCGTTTTGACGATGAGGCCACTATTCATAGATTGTTTATAAAAAGTCAGAAAACAATTTTTGTAAATGATAATCTTTATATCTATCGCGTTAGACAAGGTAGTATCATGACTTCGCAATTTGACATATCTTGGGTGCAGGATATCTTACAAGTATTTAGTTTAAAACTTGCGGATCTTATTCTTGCTGGGATTGATACTAGTGTTATGAGAACTCGTTTTGTGAATATTCTAAATGAATATAAATACTTGTGTGAAACTTATAATCTTACAGATACTGATGAGTATAGGGAAATTCTACTTAGATTAGATTTGTGTAAGAAATAGGCTTTCAAGTGTGTCAGAACATTGGCCAAACCCTTTATGGATGCGTTGACTTTGCTTGAAATTATAATCTTCAAACAAAGTAACTAAATAACGTTCCAGAGTCTCCTCGTTAGGAAAAAGAACCTTCTTTTTCGTGTGACGTTTGATTTCTTTGTTAAGAGACTAAATGAGGTTTGTCGAATAAATGCTGTGCCAAATCTGGTAGGGAAACTGATAAAAAGTTAAAAGATTATACGTATTCTCCAGACTTTCCATGACTTTCCTATACTTTGGTTTCCATTCGGCGATAAAGTCCTCCAAAGCTTGTACTGCCATTTCTAAATTTCAGCACGATAAATCATTTTAAATTGCTCTAGAATAACTGCCCGATCAGATCGCTTCACCTTACTAGCCAAATTTCGACTAATATGAATGAAGCAACGTTGTTGTTTAGCTAATGGGTAAGCCTGACTGATCATTTGCTCAAGCCCCTTGAAGCCATCAGTTACTACAAGAGAAACCTGTTGGATTCCTTGGTTTTGAAGCTTGTCTAACAGGTTGGACCAAAAAGCATTGTTTTCATTTGGGGCGATTTCATATCCAAGAACAGCCTTTTGTCCTTCTGGTGTAATGCCAAGTGCGATATGAATACATTCTTTACTAACGGTTCCACGTCTTAATGGAAGATAGGTTCCATCAAGGAATAAAACAGAGTAGTTAGCTTCTCTCATGAAAAGCAGCGACATTCTCCTGAGTTGCTTTTGAGATATTAGAAATTGTGGCAGGACTATAATGATGACCATACATTCGTTCGATAACATCACTAATTTCTTGAGTCGTTACGCCGGTTTGATAGAATTTGATAACCATCTCTTCTAAGTGGTCATCTCGACGTCCATAAGAGGGGATCAAAACTGGACTAAAGTTTCCATTACGATCTCTAGGAATGCTCAACTGAACAGTCCCATATTTGGTTTCAAATTTCCGTGAATACGTTCCATTACGACTATTCCCAGAATTATAGCCTACTTTATCGTAAGGCTCATACCCTAAAAAGGCTGACAATTCTGCTTGAAGCAGGTCATTCATAGCTGTTTCAAGAGAAGAACGAAAAAATTCATCAATATCTTGCTTTTGGGCTAGGAAGTTAAGCAATTCTGTGGTAAACTGAGTCATAGGAATAAATCTCTTTCTAGTAATGTTTCGCAACTCTACTATAACGGGTTTATTCCTTTTTGTGTTTACACAACTTATTTTAAACTACCTAAAATTCAGGAAATTAAATAAGAAATTTTAGAACATTCAGAGGGACGGCTAATTTTGTTAATGTTGGGACCAACTGCAAAAATATTGGCATACCGTTTGTCTAGATTAGGTTATCGTGCTTTAGATCTTGGACATATTGATTCAGAGTATGAATGGATGAAAATGGGCGCGGAAAAGAAAGTCTTATTGAGAAACAAGCATACCGCAGAATTTAATCTAGATACAGAAATAGAGTTAGCAAATGATGATGAATACTTGAGTCAAATTGTCGCTGACTTGAGTGAAGAATAGTATTGGATATGGTATTTCGGAGGAGAGATGACATCAGAAAGACTTGCAATCGTTTTGATTGCTGATCAAGCTTATACAGAACAATTAACTGTGACCATGAAATCCATCATGTATCACAATAAATCAGTTGATTTTTATATCATCAACCAAGGCATTATGCCTGACTGGTTTAGAAAAATAAGACGCATTGTAAAAATGTTGGGAGGGGAACTTTACAACATTCCTTTTGACATGGGACTGATTTCATCTGAGTGGAGGACACAAGATCATATTAGTCCAATTGCTTATGCAAAGTATTTCATTTCCCGTCTCATTGATAGAGATAAGGTTCTTTATCTTGATGTAGATATTGTTGTCAATGGAAGCCTAGTTTCTCTTTTTAAGACAGACTTAAAAGGCTTTCCAGTAGGTGCTGTACGTGATGTGGATGGTTGTTTTAATACTGGAGTTATGCTTATTGATAATCTACAATGGAAAGAATTAGGTATCTCAGATAAATGTTTAGAATTATCTGAAGGTGAGAAAAGTGAACATTGGGAATTGGAACATTTTAATGGAGATCAAACAATATTAAACTCTATTTTTCAGGACAATTGGTTGGAGTTAGATAAGCGATTCAATGTTCAGGTTGGCCATGATATTGTCGCATTTTATAGTAATTGGCAAGAACATTTTCATTTGGATGATAGTCCTCTGATTATTCATTATACAACTTATAGAAAGCCGTGGAATAGTCTGACTTCCTACAGATATAGAGAAAAATGGTGGGATTTCTATAATTTAGAGTTTTCTCAGATTTCAGCTCATCACCTGGATGAATTTTCTTTAATAAAAGGTGAAAGACAGGGGCTGGAGTTTATAACGCTTACCAATTCGGAAGAAATAGAAGGAATTGAATATTTAGCAAATATCTTTCCAGAGCATAAATTTCATATAGCTGCATATACTGAAATTGGTGACAATTTAAGAAGATTATCTATAATAGATAATATTTATTTACACCCACAATCTACTGCAGAAAAATTAAAATATCTTTGTGGAAAATCAGACGTATATTTAAATATAAATTATGGTGATACAGACGAATCTATCTTACATTATATGGTAGATATGAATAAACCGATTTTTAGTTTTTATGCTACTCATAAGGGGAAAGTGCCTCAATATCTTTTTTTGAAAAAGGATATTGAAAAAATGAAGGAAGCTATCCAGTTATTATCCAAAGTAGGAAATGCTAGATTTGCTAAAGAGTGGAAAGCTGAAGATCTCTTTAATATATCTGTAATGTCCATAGATGAAACCCTAGATAAACTTTTACAAACAAATCAATCCATGGTTCGATTTGGAGATGGAGAAATTCACATTATGAATGGATATGATATTCCATTCCAAAAATACGATGAAGTCTTGGCACAAGAGATGAGAAATATTTTAATGTTCGATGATAGAGAAAATATGATGATCTGTATGCCAGAAGTTTTTGAAGTCTTCCAAGGTAATTTTACACAAGACGCTAATTCTGAAAGATTTTGGAAAAGGGAGCTAGATCGATTTTCAGATTTTTTCAAGGAATATTGTCATTCAAAGAGATATGGGTCAGCCTTTATTTCAAGGCCTTATATTTATAATAAGGATAAGAGTCGCGCTCAAAGTCAATTTGAAAAAATAAAACAATTGTTCGAGGGGGAAGAATTATTAATCGTTGAAGGAGCAACTTCACGTTCAGGTGTTGGGAACGACTTATTTGATGGTGCAAAATCAATTAAGCGTATTATATGTCCTTCCCACAATGCTTTTGATAAAGTTCAGGAAATTAAAGAAGAAATCTTAGAACACTCAGAGGGACGACTAATTTTGTTAATGTTAGGACCAACTGCAAAGGTTTTAGCTTATCAATTATCTCAATTAGGGTATCGTGCTTTAGATCTTGGACATATTGATTCAGAGTATGAATGGATGAAAATGGGAGCAGAGACAAAGGTACAACTAAAACACAAGCATACCGCAGAATTTAATTTTGACCAAGGAATTGAATTTATAGAGGATGAAGACTATAATAATCAAATTGTTGCAGATTTGTCTAAGTAGAGAGGTATAAATTTATGGATTTTCCATTGATATCAATTATTATTCCTGTATATAATGTAGAGGAATACATTGAACATTGTATTAATAATATTTTGATACAGACCTATACGAATATAGAGGTTATCATTGTCAACGATGGTAGTCTTGATGATAGTATCACTATTGCAAAAGGATTGACCAAAGATGACTCTCGTTTTATCTATCTTGATAAGGAAAATGGTGGACAGTCGGATGCACGAAATGCAGGATTGGAAATTGCAACGGGTGATTATATCTTTTTCTGTGATCCAGATGACTTTATGTTTGAGAAAAGTATTGAAAATCTGTATTATGCAAGTCAACTAACTGAAGCAGATATTGTCGTAGGATCATTTTGTCGTTTTGAAGAAGGTGTATTTTATTTTTATCCAAAATCAAAAGAAGATGAACTACTGTCTCCGCTCAGTGCTAGAGATGCTATACAAGGCATGGATAGCATGGAGGATTATACTCTGCTTCGCTATTCTGCGGTTTGGGGGAAACTATTCAAAAAGCATTTATTTGATGAAATTCGCTTTCCTAAGGGGAAATATGCAGAAGACCAGTTCATTATGTGGAAACTCTATCTAGCAAGTGAAAAGATGACTCGGTATGATTCAGATATTTATGCCTACAGAATTAATTTTAAAGGACTGACTCAGAACTACAACTTATCTCATTTAGATTTTATCGATGCGATTGAAGAGCGTATTGAAACCTTGATAGAGATGCCTGAGTTAGAATATCCGATGGAATTAGCCTTTAATCAGTATAAATTTGCTCTAAGGAGAAATTTATCCATGTTAGAAGGGACCGAATTTATCCAAGAGGAAGCAAGAGTGCGCGAAAAGTTGGAGCATGCTGAGAATGGGAATTACCTGTTTTTGAAAGATAAAAGAGAGTGAAATATGGAAAATCAATTAATCAGTATTATTGTTCCGGTTTACAATGTCGAAGAGTATCTCAAACAATGCTTGGATAGCATTCTAGAGCAGACATACCGCAATTGGGAACTTATCCTAGTGAATGATGGTGCGACAGATAGTTCAGGCCAGATTTGTCAAGAATACGCTGAAAAAGATGCACGTATTCGTTATTTTGAAAAAGAAAATGGAGGGCAGTCTGAAGCTCGAAATTATGGAATTGAACAAGCCCAAGGAGAATATCTTACCTTTGTTGATTCGGATGATTGGGTGACTGAAACTTATCTCGAAGAACTATATAGTAAACTGCGTCACTATAACGCAGATATTTCCATAACTAATTATTTTATTTTTCAAGAAAGTAATGCGACATTCTATAAACATGTTTTTGAACCTTGGGAAAAGGACTATGATAGTAAATATTTATTAGAACATTATTTTGAGATTCAAGAGGGAGACTTTTTCTTATCCACGGTGTGGGGGAAATTGTATAAAAAATCTCTATTTGAATGGTTGCGTTTTCCAAAAGGAATGACATCAGAGGATGCGGCTTTAGTTTATAAAATTTATGATCTTGCAGAGAAAATTGTTTATTTTCATAAGGATAGTTATTGTTATAGACAACGTGAAGGTAGTACTTCGAAATGTGTGACAGTTAGTAGCATTGAAGATTCAATTAAATTGAGTTTAGAAAGAATTGTCTTATTATCTTTAAAAGGCTATGATGTTTCTTGCTACTTACAACATTTCCAAGAATTGCTCTCCTTAAATGAGTGTAATATGAGAGTAGCATGGAATTTGCTTGACACAGAAACCTATCGTCAAATTAAAGAAAATTTACAATTTATATCCACTAATAAGAGTTAAGGAAGCAAAGGAAGTAGAATGCTAGAAACAATCAGTATCATTATTTCCATCTATAATGTGGAGTCCTATCTCAGAAAATGCTTACACAGTATAATGGAACAATCTTTTTCTTGCTTTTAATAAATGATGGTTCTACCGATGGTTCAGGACAGATCTGTCATGAATATGTAGAAAAAGATGACAGAATCCGTTATTTTGAAAAGGAAAATGGTGGCTTATCTGATGCGAGAAACTATGGACTGGATAGGGCACAGGGAGCCTATATTACCTTTCTAGATGCAGATGATTTTCTCTTTGAAAACTATCTAGAAAAATTATATCAGGCGAGCCACCTTAGTGATTCTGATATCTTAATTGGAGGCAATTGCCGTTTTGATGGTTCTGATTTCTATTTTTACAATGATCATTTTAAGAGTGATTCCTTGAATTCTTTCACATCAGCACAAGCAATTCAAGTATTAGATTCTATGCTGGATGTTCCATTTTTAACTTTTTCGACTGCTTGGGGAAAACTATTTAAACGAGATTTGTTCGATGAGCTTCGTTTTCCATATGGGAATATGCTGAGGACCAATTTTTAATTTGGAAACTTTATATGAAAGCTGATATAACATTCATGTTTTTAATAATGCTTCCTATGTTTATCGTATGAATCCTTCAGGCTTGTCAAGTGTTTTTCTCTCAAGCATTTAGATTATATAGATGCACTTGAAGAACGGATAAGAGCAACAAAGGATTTAGAAGGGATAGATATTCAGCATTCCCTTAACATGTACGACTATGTCTTACAGAGAATGTTGGGACAGTTGGAAGAACATCAATTTTTAGAGGATGTAGATAAAGTACGTGAAAAGTTAGAGTTGGCAAAACGAAAACACTACCCCTTTTCACTATAAAGGATAATGTTTTGGGGTGTTTGAGATGGAGATATACACAGGCTAAGGAAGCAGGATTACAGGATACTGAAATATTTAGACGATATACAGAACTCTTTGATTTGTGTGATGATTTATAATTAGTAATTGAGAAAAGATAGGCAGATAATGCATAAATGAATATACAATCACAAGCAGCTTTCTTTCTTATCTTATAAAAGCTAAGAGCAGATTTTTTCTGCTTTTTTTGTTATAATAGTAGGGTTATAAGTACATAGGAAAGTAAAAAAGATACTATAAAAATTACTTTTTATAATCTCAATTCTTTCATTTAAAATAGTAGGATTTCTGAGAAATCAGCCGTCAAATGGAAATGACTGGGAGGAATAATTTTGAAAAACTTTTTTTCATCTATTGTAGTAAAAAAAGGGTTTGCCACAGTATTGTTTATTTTTATATATATACTTGGGAGTAGATTGACTCTTCCTTTTGTTGATGTAAATAATCGAGAATTTTTAGGTGGATCAGCTGCTTATCTTGCTTTTTCAACAGCATTGGTAGGAGGGAATCTTCGTAGTTTATCTGTTTTTTCAGTAGGCCTATCTCCCTGGATGTCAAGCATGATTTTATGGCAAATGTTTTCTTTTTCAAAAAGATTAGGCTTAAATAACGGAGCTATCGAAACTCAAAATAGACGTCAGATGTATTTAACCTTATTTATCGCCTTGATACAAGCTTTAGCCATTTCCTTAAATTTACCAATCCAATCTCAACTACCTAGTCTTTTGATTATACTGATGAATACTTGTCTTTTAGTAGCTGGTGCCTTCTTCTTAGTATGGTTATCAGATATTAACTCAACGGTTGGTATAGGTGGCTCTATGCTGATCCTGATTACTAGTATGGTCTTAAATATACCTCAAGATCTAATTGATGCCTTTAGAACTATTCATATACCATGGTTTATTCTGGTATCACTTGTTCTAATGGGACTTATCTTTACTTATCTGGTGGCTATTCTCTATAGGGCACGTTATCGTATAGCAGTCAATAAAATCGGTCTTCATAATCGTTTTAAACGGTATTCTTATTTTGAAGTTATGCTGAACCCAGCTGGTGGGATGCCTTATATGTATGTGATGACATTTCTGAGTTTACCAACCTATTTGCTGTTATTGTTGCAAACTGTTTTACCAAAATATACTGTTTTTGCAGAGCTTTCAGCTCAGTTTGCAATTGGGAAACCGCTTTGGATTTATATGTATATTGTTATTCTGTTTCTTTTTAGCATCGCCTTTGCTTTTGTTAATATGAGTGGAGAGCAAATTTCTGATAGGATGAAAAAATCAGGAGAATATATTTATGGAATCTATCCAGGAGAAGAGACTAGCCGATTTATCAATCAATTAGTTTTTCGTTTTGCCATGATAGGTGCTGTTTTAAACGTCTTTATGGCTGGTGGTCCAATGCTTTTTGTATTATTTGATGAAAAACTATTAAAAATTGCAATGATCCCAGGTTTATTTATGATGTTCGGTGGGATGATCTTTACGGTTCGAGACGAAGTTTCAGCGTTAAGATTAAACGAAACCTATAAGCCATTGATTTAGGAGGTTGTGATGTATTATTTTATTCCAGCTTGGTATGGAAGTAATCGACCCTGGCACGCTGATTTAACTCCCTGGTATTTTTCTCAGTTTCGTTTTGAGTTTGATGATACCTTCAATCAGATTAGACTTTTTCAAGGTCAAGAAATTGAGTCACAGATACTAGTATTATCTTATCAGCCTCATTTACGCTACTATTTACATAGGCATGGTGTATTAGAGACAGAGACTTATTCTATTTTTGATGATATGCAAGATCTTCAAGATGTACATACTCAAGTATTAAATATCAGAGATATCGAATGGGATAGAGATTGTCAATTTCTTTATAGTCCATTTGCAATAGTAGTTCAAAAAAATGGAAAAAAGTATGCAAAGATAGAACATGGGGTAGAAGGATTTATCAGTGACATCCAATATTTTGATTCCAATAGTCAGATAAGTCAGCACTATATAATGGATGATAGAGGGCTAGTATCGAGTGTTATTTATTTCGAAGGTGGAGTCCCTACTTATCAAGACTATCTTAATCCAAATGGTGTTTGGCAATTTAGAGAGTATATACAAGATGCTGGGCGTATTGAAATAAACCCAATTTTTAGTTATCGATTTAATAAGCTTGAATATCCTGATATGGCTTGTCTGATAGCTGAATTTTTGGACAAGTTTTTGCAAAAGAAACTACAGATGGATGATATTTTTATTATACCTTCACATCCTCATCACAATCAATTTGTTTTTGATCGTATACCAAGTGAGAATATCAAAATTTTGAGTCTTTTTGTTGGCCGTAATTCTCAAGAAAGTTTTAGAGAACTAGCTTCATCTTTTGAACAAGCTCACTTAATCATCGTGGACAGAGAGGACAGGATGCAACTGTTACAGGAATTATATCCTGAGAAATTAAGTAAGTTTCACCATCTCTCTCCTTTCGATACCCGCTTGAGATTGGGTCGGAGTCAGACAAGGAAAGAATCAATCATCTATTTCCAATTGGATTTTTCTGAAAGTATTGATAAAGAAGCATTGTTTCAAGTTTTATCATTTGTATCTAAAAATCAAAATACAGAAGTCGTTTTCGGAGCCTTTTCTGCTAGTCAGGAACAAATGGAGGAAGTTCAAACAGTAGTAGATGAAATTATTCAAGAAAAAATTCCTATCGAAGCGCTTGAGAAAGAAGTTGACTATGGTGGTGCAGAAAATCCATTAGAAGAAAATCAAAATCAAGAATCACGTTTCCAATTTGTGAATATGAATGACGAATTAGAGTTGATGAAAACACTAGAATTTGTTCGGTTGATTGTAGATCTCCATAAACATCCACACCTTTATACTCAAATAGCAGGGATCAGTGCAGGTATCCCTCAGATAAATAAAGTTGAAACTGCCTATGTTGAACATTTAAAAAATGGTTATGTGATTTCTGATATCACAGAATTTTCACAAGGAGCTCATTATTATATAGATAGGCTGAAAGAGTGGAATCAGTCCTTAATCTACTCTGTTGATAAAATCAAGGAGCATACTGGACAACGCTTCTTAGAGAAATTGCAAGATTGGATTGAGGAGGTTAGACATGTCAAAGAATCATAAAATATTACAGATAGGAATTGATAACTGGAAGCGTTACTATGACATACCTAGTAATATGGACTGGTACTATCTTTGTCCAAATTCCTCGACAGCTCTCCGTAAAATAATGGATATGGAAGCTATTAAGAGTTTCGATGCTATTCTCATAGAAGAGGGACAATATATAAGAGACTTACTCCCTTTTATCCATCAAATAGATCCCTATACTCTTATGTATAGTCATGATTTTAAAACTAATGATGCAGCGATCATTGATTTGTTGAAAAGGTCTTGTGCACAAAGTGTGGATTTTTTAGATCCACAACAACTTCTAGATGATTTATCAACCTCCTTGTTTGGTGGCGGATATGGAGATAAATTGTTTCCATCCAGTATTCAGGTTCATCCAAGTTTTCACGGCTCCATTTCTTATCAAGGACTAGATTTCCTAACTTTAGAGGGTGACTTTGGAGAAGACTTTAGTCAAGTTGCATGTTGGTCAGGTAATTCTATGATAGGTAAAGATTTCCCTATAGAACTTTGGCTAGAGTATGAAAAATATGGAAATTGTGAATTTCAATTTGTTATTCGAAAAATCTATTCTGGTCAGATAGATAATTTTTTTGGTGAGACAATCTATCAAGAAAAAGATCTTTCAGAGGCAATCGTTGTTGAACGTGAGGATAATGATATTTTCTTAACTGTATCGATTGAAGCACGAGGAGAAGGTATCATTAAATTGGGTAATCTTCATCAACGTTGGAGCCGAAAACAATTTGGCAAATTTGTTCTTGGCGGAAATATTTTACACGATAGTATACGCGATGAGATTAATTATTTCTTTCATCCAGGAGACTTCAAACCTCCATTGGCAGTCTACTTTTCGGGATTTCGTCCTGCAGAAGGTTTTGAGGGTTACTATATGATGAAGTCATTGGGATGTCCTTTTCTCTTGTTTTCAGATCCACGATTAGAAGGGGGAGCCTTCTATCTGGGTAGTGATGAACTCGAAGGAAAGCTAGTAGATACGATTCGTCATTATTTAGAGTATCTAGGTTTTGATCATAAAGATTTGATTTTGTCAGGTCTTTCTATGGGAACTTTTCCATCCCTTTATTATGCAGCAACTTTTGAACCACACGCTGTTGTAGTAGGAAAACCACTAGCAAATGTTGGAACGTTAGCTCGTAGAGGTCGTTTGGATGCTCCTGGAGTAGCTAATTTAGGATTCGACGTTTTGATACATCATACAGGTGGAAGAAGTGATAACGATATGCTAGAGTTGGATCAACGTTTTTGGAATGCTTTTAAGAGTGCAGATTTTTCAAAGACTACCTTTGGTTTGTCTTATATGAAAGACGAAGAGATGGATACAAAAGCATATGAACAATTGGTAACTTATCTTTGTAACACTGGAGCTAAAGTACTTTCTAAAGGAACATCTGGTAGGCATAATGACGATACTAATACAAATGTGGCCTGGTTTATACATTTTTATAATATGATTTTAGAAGGAGACTTTGGAAGGAGTAATCAATGATTATTAATAGAAGAGACGATATAAAATGGGGGGAAGTAAGTGGTACCTATATGTATGGGACAACTGTTACTTATCATTCAGATCAGCATGTCAGCATCTTAAATCCATTGGTTACATCAGGCGTTATTTTAAGAAGTTGGTCTTCAAATGTAAACTTTCAAGCTTATAGGGTTCAAGCAAGTCTTCCCCTGCTTAAAAGAAATCAAGATTATCAATTCAGTATTTCTATGGACTGTAAGCCCGTAGATGGGGTGTACATCAAGGTATCTTTTTTTAATAGATATGGAGATATCGTTGAAGAGAAAATAGAAAAAACAACAGAATTTAATTTTTCTTATCCTGAGGATACCTATTATTATCAAATTTCCTTATTAAGTGCTGGCTTTGAATCTATGGATTTTTATTCTTTTTCTATTAAGGAGATTCAGTGTGGTTAAAGAATTCTATCAACAGTTTCATCTTAGAAAAGCAAAAAAGACTTTAAAGAAAATCAATGCATTAAAGAGGAAAATGCAATCTTTGTCAGACCAAGAATTAGCAGCAAAAACACTAGAATTTCGTGAGAGGCTAACCAAGGGAGAAACAGTAGATGATCTTTTAGTTGAAGCATTTGCTGTAGTACGTGAAGCAGATAGACGAGTATTGGGCATGTTCCCCTACGATGTCCAGGTTTTGGGTGGTATTATTATCCACCAAGGAAATGTCGCTGAGATGAATACTGGAGAAGGGAAAACTCTAACAGCTACATTACCAGTCTATCTAAATGCCTTAACAGGAAAAGGTACCATGCTCGTAACGACCAATGAATATCTGGCTAAACGCGATGCTGAAGAGATGGGGCAGGTTTATCGTTTTTTAGGTCTAACGGTAGGTGTACCTTTTACTAGCAATCCTAAACAAAAGTTGAAACCTGCAGAGAAAAAAAGGATATATAGTTCGGATATTATTTACACCACTAACAGTGTCTTGGGTTTTGACTATTTAGGTGATAATTTGGCATCTAATGAGTCAGGAAAATTTTTAAGACCTTTTGATTATGTAATCATTGATGAAATCGATGATATTTTGTTAGATAGTGCTCAGACTCCACTGATTATTTCAGGTTCTCCTCGAGTTCAGTCAAATCATTATGAGCTAGTGGATACTCTTTTTACAACATTAGTTGAAGGGGAAGACTACATCTTCAAGGAAGAAAAAGATGAGGTTTGGCTAACTACAAAGGGAGCAAAGGCGGCTGAAAACTTTTTAGGAATCGATCACTTGTATAAAGAAGAGCATGCGAACTTTGCAAGACATTTAGCTTACGCTCTAAGGGCTCATAAACTCTATACGAGGGATAAAGATTATGTCATTCGTGGGAAGGACATGGTACTCGTTGATAAGGGAACAGGACGTCTAATGGAGATGACCAAACTGCAGGGAGGACTCCATCAGGCCATTGAAGCAAAGGAACACGTGAAGCTGTCTCCTGAAACGAGAGCCATGGCTTCCATCACCTATCAGAGTTTATTTAAAATGTTTCAAAAAGTATCGGGGATGACAGGGACAGGTAAGGTAGCAGAGAAAGAATTTCTTGAAACCTATAATATGAAAGTTGTTCGCATTCCAACAAATCGTCCTGCACAACGAATTGACTATCCAGATAATCTATATGTTACTTTACCAGAAAAGGTGTATGCTTCTTTAGAATATATTAAAGAGTATCACAAAAAGGGAAATCCTATTTTGGTTTTTGTCGGTTCTGTAGAGATGTCTCATCTTTATTCATCGCTTTTACTCCGTGAAGGAATTGCTCATAATGTTTTAAATGCCAACAATGTGGCCCGCGAGGCTCAGATTATCTCAGAATCAGGTCAAATAGGAGCAGTTACAGTTGCGACTTCTATGGCAGGACGTGGTACAGATATTAAGCTGGGTAAAGGAGTTGCAGAGTTAGGAGGCTTGATCATTATAGGTACAGAGCGGATGGAGAGTCAACGGATAGACCTTCAAATCCGAGGACGTTCAGGTCGGCAAGGTGATCCAGGTATGAGCAAGTTTTTCGTATCCTTGGAAGATGATGTTATTAAAAAATTTGGCCCTAATTGGGTGCATAAACGATATAAAGACTACCACGTTCAAGACATGACAAATCCAGTGGTTTTAAGAGGACGTAAGTATCGCAAGCTAGTAGAGAGAGCTCAGCGTGCCAGCGATAGTGCAGGACGTTCTGCACGTCGACAAACTTTAGAGTATGCTGAAAGTATGAATATTCAAAGAGAGATGGTATATAAGGAACGAGATCGTTTAATAGATGGTTCTCGTGACTTAGAGGGTGTGGTCGAAGATATTATTGATAGTTACACAAATCAAGTGTCTTCTGTAAACTATGAAAGTCGAGAGTTGTTGTTCCACTTTATTGTGACTAATATTAGTTTTCATATCAAAGAAATTCCAGAGTATCTGGATATATCTGATAAAAATGCAGTTCGCACTTTTTTGAAGCAAATTATTGATAAGGAGCTTTCTGAAAAGAAAGCATTGCTTGAGCAATATGGTCTGTATGAACACTTCTTACGCTTTTCTCTACTCAAAGCCATTGATGACAACTGGGTAGAACAGGTTGACTATTTGCAACAATTGATGATGGCGGTCAGTGGCCAATCTTCAACTCAGAAAAACCCTATTGTTGAGTACTATCAAGAAGCCTATTCAGGATTCGAAACCATGAAAGAACAAATTCATCTGGATATGGTTCGTAATCTACTAATGGGTCTCGTAGAGGTCACTTCTAAAGGTGAAATCGTAACCCATTTTCCATAAAAGGAGAACATATGACAATTTATAATATAAATTTAGGAATCGGCTGGGCTAGTAGCGGTGTTGAGTACGCTCAAGCTTATCGTGCGGGTATTTTTCGCAGTCTGAATCTACCGTCTAAGTTTATCTTTACAGATATGATTTTAGCTGATAATATCCAGCATTTGACAGCTAATATTGGATTTAATGATGAGGAAGTTATTTGGCTATATAATTATTTTACGGATATCAAAATTGCACCGACCAGTGTGACTGTAGATGATGTTTTGGCTTATTTTGAAGGCGTAGAAAGCCATCGTGAAAGAAATGGGAAAGTTGAACGAATCTTCTTTTCTGATGAAGACAAGTTTATCACTTGTTATTTGGTAGATGAGGGAAAAGATTTTGTCCAACATGTGGAGTATGTGTTTGCCGGTAATCTGGTTCGCAAAGATTACTTCTCTTACACACGCTATTGCACAGAATATTTTGCTCCTAAAGACAATGTAGCGACACTCTACCAAAGAACCTTCTACAATGAAGATGGAACTCCGGCTTATGAAATGTTCATGAATCAAGGGACCGAGGAAGTTTACCGTTTTAAGGATCGCATTTTATACGGGAAGCCTGCCCTAATTCGTTACTTCATGCAGACTCTTCAGTTAAGCAAATCAGATCTAGTGATTTTAGATCGTGAGACTGGCATTGGGCAGGTTGTTTTTGAGGAAGCGCAAGCGGCACATCTAGCGGTAGTTGTTCATGCAGAGCATTACAGTGAAAATGCGACCAATGATGACTATATCTTGTGGAACAACTATTATGACTACCAGTTTACCAATGCAGATAAAGTCGATTTCTTTATCGTTTCAACGGATCGTCAAAAGGAAGTCTTAGAGCAACAGTTTGCTCGCTATACCTCGCATGCACCTAAGATCGTAACCATTCCAGTTGGAAGTGTAGATCAATTAACAAAACCACAAGAGAGTCGTAAACCATTTTCTCTCATTACAGCTTCGCGTTTGGCTAAGGAAAAACACATTGATTGGCTTGTGAAGGCTGTGATTGAGGCTCATAAGGAATTGCCAGAATTAACCTTCGATATCTATGGTAGTGGTAGTGAAGAATCTTTATTGCGACAAATCATTACAACAAATCAGGCAGAGGATTACATTCAACTTAAGGGACATGCAGACCTATCTCATATTTACTCTCAATATGAAGTTTATCTAACTGCTTCTACAAGTGAAGGTTTTGGTTTGACACTCATGGAAGCGATTGGATCAGGTTTGCCATTGATTGGTTTTGATGTTCCGTATGGAAATCAAACATTTATCGAAGATGGTCAAAATGGCTACTTGATTCCAAGCTCATCTGACCATGTCGAAGATGAAATCAAGAAAGCTTTTGCAGAAAAAATCTGCCAACTATATTTAGAAAATCGTTTGGAAGGCATGAGAGAAAAGTCCTACCAGATAGCTGAGAAGTTCTTGACTAAAGAGATTCTGAATACATGGGAAAAAACAATCAAGGAGGTAGTGGATGATTCAGTTATTTGATCTATATAATCAAGAAAGCCAAGATTTGCACTATAGTCTGACTGCGGCAGGACTATCTGATTTGGCTGTGGTTATTGAACCCGATGGATTTTTACCAGATGGAGTTGTCTCACCCTTCACCTATTATTTGGGTTATGACAGTGGTAAGCCCTTGTATTTTAACCAAGTTCCTGTCCCAGACTTTTGGGAGATTGCTGGAGATAATCAGTCTGCAATCATTAATAATCTTTGTCAAGAACGGGCAGTAATTTATTATGCAGATGGTTTACAGGCTCGTTTGGTGAAAAAAGTTGAATGGAAAACACCAGCAGGTCGGATCTTTCAAGTAGATCACTACAATCGTTTTGGAGCTTGTTTTGCAAAAACCACCTATGATATTTTGGGGCAAGCTATTATGACTTCCTATCGGGACGTAAATCGCAAGGAAGTTGTTTTGGAAAACCATGTCACAGGTGATATTCTTTTGACCTTGGAAGGGCAAAGCTTGCGTCATTTTTCTGGTCGAGTGGCCTTTGTCATAGACTTCTTGCAAGGTTTGAATGTGAATCTTGACCACATTCTCTTTAATACCCTATCTACATCGTTTTTGACTTCTTTCCATTTTCCAGAAAAATCAGGTCAGGATATCCTAGTTTGGCAAGAACCATTGCAGGACCATATTCCTGGAAATATGCAACTGATCTTGGAGAATGACCAGCTTCGAGCTAAGACCATTATCATTCCAGATTATGCGACCTATGAACGCGCCCTACAATTGACGGATGAAAAATTCCATCATAAGTTTAGTCACCTAGGCTATCATTATCACTTTAAGCGTGATAATTTTGTTCGTCCTGATGCCTTGATAGTGACCAATTCGGATCAACTAGAGCAAGTCGAAAAACTGGTGGAGAGTTTACCAAGGGTCACTTTCCGAATAGCAGCAGTGACAGAAATGTCAGCTAAGTTGATGGATATGCTCCGCTACCCGAATGTTGTACTCTATCAAAATGCTAGTCCCCAGAAGATTCAGGAGCTTTATCAGTTATCAGATATCTACTTGGATATCAACTATGGGAATGAACTTCTTCAGGCTGTTCGCCAGGCCTTTGAACATAACCTATTGGTCCTAGCTTTTGAGGAAACAGCGCATAATCGCCGCTATACAGCTCCAAATCATATTTTCGCTAAGGAAGCAGTTGATGGCATGATTCAAACTATTGAATTAGCTCTTTCTAACGTTAAGGAGATGGGACGAGCTCTTGGAGAGCAAGGTTACCATGCCAATTATGTGGATCCAATCATGTATCAGGAGCGGATGGAAACCATTTTAGGAGAAAGCCATGGCTAAAAAAGATCTATTTTATCAAGATGTTGAAGGTCGCATGGAAGAGATGAAACAGCAACCTATTAAAAAGGAAAAATCGACTCGAGGAGAAAAAATAAATAAAATTTTTTCAATCTTGCTAGGAATAATGATTTTGATTGGTTTACTGTTTACTTTAATAGGGCTTTTGAGGTAGTTAAATGACTGAACTATTGATAATTTTAACCATTATTTTAGCTATTTCCTTAATTATTCTTGTGACCATTCAACCAAGACAAACTCAAATTTTTTCTACGGATGCTACTAGTAATATCGGAAAGCCCAGCTATTGGCAAAGTAATACGCTTGTTAAAGTCCTAACTCTGCTTGTTAGCTTAGCCTTATTTGTGATGCTTATCCTCTTTATGGTCTTAACGTTTGCATAAGCTATAGTTTTATGGAGATAATGATTGACTTTAAAAGTAATCATTTAAAGAAATTTAAGTTTTAGGAGAATATTTTAAGAAAACTTTTAGGAAACTAGCTTATACTATAATCATAAGTTAAGAAGAACTTAACTTTAACTCCTAAAAATTTTTCATAATAATCTCCCTATAAAATAAAGTCGCCCAATCAGGCGGCTTATTTTTGTACTAATACTCAATGAAAATCAAAGAGCAAACTAGGAAGCTAGCCGCAGGCTGTACTTGAGTACGGCAAGGGGACGCTGACGTGGTTTGAATTTGATTTTCGAAGAGTATAAGATTAAGCTTGTTCATGGTATAATAGTACTATGAGATTAGATAAATATTTGGTTGCCTGCGCCCTAGGAAGTCGGACCGAGGTCAAAAACTTTCTAAAGGCTGGGCGCGTGATGGTCAATGGTAAAAAGGAAAAATCTGCCAAGCTACAAATCAATGAAGATACTGACGAGATTTGTTTTGACGGGCAAAAGCTAACCTACGAGGAGTTTGTTTACTATATGATGAACAAGCCCCAGGGTGTTATTTCAGCAACTGAAGATCCTAAACATAAGACTGTGTTGGATTTGTTGGATGACTTAGCTCGTTCAAAGGAAGTTTTCCCAGTGGGACGTTTGGACATCGATACGCATGGGCTCCTACTCTTGACCAATGATGGCCAACTGGCTCATGCTCTTCTTTCCCCGAAACGCCATGTGGATAAGACCTATCTAGCGCAGGTCAAGGGAATCATGACGGACGAAGACATTGAGACATTTGCACAAGGGATTTCGCTCAAAGACTTTACCTGCCAACCTGCTAAGCTGGAGCTTTTGTCTATTAATAGGGAAAAGGATGAAAGTCTGGTTCGAGTGACTATTGCAGAGGGAAAATTCCACCAGGTCAAGCGTATGGTTGCCTACTGTGGCAAAGAAGTGGTGAACTTGAAACGTCTGACCATGGGAACTCTGACCTTGGATGAAAATCTAAAGCGTGGGGAATGGCGTCGCTTAAGCAAGGAAGAACTAGAAGGCTTGCTCGAAAGTGTTGGGTAACCTGTGTAATCGTTGAAAAAGGTGAGGAAAATATCCTTGCCTTTTTCAGTTTTTGGTTGCTTCCTTTGTGAAAAGCGTTATAATAGACTGTAGAATAAAAAGGAGGATTTTATGAACGCGATTCAAGAATCATTTACAGATAAATTATTTGCCAACTATGAAGCAAATGTTAAATACCAAGCTATCGAAAATGCTGCTAGCCACAATGGAATCTTTGCAGCCCTTGAGCGTCGTCAAAGCCATGTAGATAACACACCTGTTTTCTCACTTGATTTGACAAAGGACAAGGTCACTAACCAGAAGGCTTCTGGTCGTTGTTGGATGTTTGCAGCACTTAATACTTTCCGCCACAAACTCATCTCTCAATACAAACTGGAAAACTTTGAATTGTCACAAGCGCACACCTTCTTCTGGGACAAGTATGAAAAGTCTAACTGGTTCTTGGAGCAAGTGATTGCGACTGCAGATCAAGAATTGACTAGCCGCAAGGTTAGTTTCCTACTCCAAACTCCACAACAAGATGGCGGACAATGGGATATGGTAGTTTCTCTCTTTGAAAAATACGGTGTCGTACCTAAGTCTGTTTATCCAGAGTCTGTCTCATCTAGCAGCAGCCGTGAGCTAAATGCCATCCTTAATAAATTACTTCGTCAAGATGCTCAAATCTTGCGTGATTTGCTTGCTTCTGGCGCAGACCAAGCGACTGTTCAGGCCAAGAAAGAAGACCTCTTGCAAGAAATCTTTAACTTCCTTGCCATGTCACTAGGTCTCCCACCACGTCAATTTGACTTTGCTTATCGTGACAAGGACAACAACTACCAAAGCGAAAAAGGCATCACTCCACAAGAGTTTTACAAGAAATATGTTGACCTTCCATTAGAAGACTACGTTTCTGTGATCAATGCTCCAACTGCTGATAAACCATACGGTAAATCTTACACAGTTGAGATGTTGGGAAATGTCGTTGGAAGCCGTGCAGTTCGCTACATCAACGTACCGATGGAACGCTTGAAAGAATTGGCCATTGCCCAAATGCAAGCAGGAGAGACTGTTTGGTTTGGTTCTGATGTCGGCCAGCTTAGCAACCGTAAAGCGGGAATCCTTGCGACAGATGTTTATGACTTTGAATCAAGCATGGACATTCAACTCACTCAAGACAAGGCTGGACGTTTGGACTACAGCGAAAGCTTGATGACCCACGCCATGGTCTTGACAGGTGTTGATTTGGATGAAAATGGCAAATCAATCAAGTGGAAAGTTGAAAACTCATGGGGAGACAAGGTCGGTACAGATGGTTACTTTGTTGCTTCAGATGCTTGGATGGACGAATACACTTACCAAATTGTTGTTCGTAAGGAATTGCTAACAGCAGAAGAACAAGCTGCCTATGAAGCAGAACCAATCGTCCTTGCACCATGGGATCCAATGGGAGCCTTGGCTGAATAATACTCTTCGAAAATCTCTTCAAACCACGTCAGCGTCGCCTTACCGTAGGTATGGATACTGACTTCGTCAGTTCTATCCATAACCTCAAAACAGTGTTTTGAGCTGACTTCGTCAGTTCTATCTACAACCTCAAAGCAGTTCTTTGAGCAACCTGCGGCTAGCTTCCTAGTTTGCTCTTTGATTTTCATTGAGTATAAAAGCATAGAAAAAAAGGAATCAGGTTTAGAACCTGGTTCCTTTTGATTTGCTTGATTACATGATACCGAAGAAACGAGCTGCGATACCAACTACAAAGAGGGCAAGAATGATTGTGATTGGAGATACTTTTTTCTTAAGCAACCACATGCAAAGGAAAGTAAGGAGAAGTCCCATTAATCCTGGAATCAATGAGTTCAACTGACCTTGAAGGGTTTGTGGTTGAACACTATCCAAGCTCAAACCACTAAGTGCTTGACCAAGGATACCCTTCAATTCTCCACCTGTAACAGGACCTTCTGGGAAGACGATGTAGGCACCTTCTGACAATTGTTTACCTGGAAGGTTGATAGTGAAGTTGATTGATACCCAACGTTGTACAAGAACGGCAAGGATAAACATACCAAGGATAGAAGCTCCTTTAGTGATGTCTTTCAAGATACCACCTGACATGTCTTTAGTGATTTCAGATCCAGCCTTGTAACCAAACTCTTGTGTATACCAAAGGAAAGACATACGGATTGCATTCCATCCAAAGAAGAAGAGAAGTGGGCCAACGATATTACCAGTCGCAGCAAGTGATGCACCAAGGGCACCAAGGATAGGACGAACTGTAAACCAGAAGACTGGGTCACCGATACCGGCAAGAGGTCCCATCATACCAATCTTAACACCTTGGATAGCAGCGTCATCGATGTCAGTACCGTTTGCGCGTTCTTCTTCAAGTGCAAGAGTAACCCCCATGATTGGAGCAGCTACGTATGGGTGAGTATTGAAGAACTCAAGGTGACGCTCAAGAGCAGCAGCTTGGTCTTCTTTTTTAGTGTAAAGTTTCTTGATAGCTGGGATCAAAGAGTAAGCCCAACCCAAGTTTTGCATACGTTCGTAGTTCCAAGAACCTTGAAGGAATTGTGAACGCCACCAAACTTTTTGGCGATCTGATTTTGATAATTGAATTTTTTCAGCCATGATTGTTCCCCTTTCTAGTAGTCTTCTAGGATATCACCGATTGGATCGTTAGAAGTTGCAGCTCCTCCGCCACCGTTTCCACCTTGTTTAGAAAGGTTGAGGTAGATGAAGGCAAGGGCAACACCGATGACACCAAGGGCAATCAAAGTCAATTGAGAGATTGCTGCAAGAGCAAAACCGATAGCAAAGAATGGCCATACTTCACGAGTAGCCATCATGTTGATAACCAAAGCGTAACCAACGGCAACGACCATGGCACCACCGACAGCCATACCACCGTTCAACCAGTCTGGCATTAAACCAAGAGCGTCTTGAACAGCAGAAGCTGGGATAGCAATAAGGAAGGCTGCAGGAATAGCGATACGAAGACCTTGAAGAATAAGGGCAAAGTAGTGAGCACGCTCAACAGCTGCAATGTTACCTTCTTTAGCAGCAGCGTCTGCAGTGTGAACCAAACCAACTGAGATTGTACGAACGATCATAGTCAAGAAAAGTCCAGCTACGGCAAGAGGGATTGCAGTAGCTGTTGCGACTGCGATACCTTCAGTAGTAAAGTTACCACCTTTAATCATGATGATTGCAGCGGCAACAGAGGCAAGGGCAGCGTCAGGAGCAACGGCAGCACCAATGTTTGCCCAACCAAGAGCGATCATTTGAAGTGATCCACCAAGCATAACCCCTGCTTCGAGGTTACCAGTAACAAGACCGATAAGGGTACAAGCTACGATTGGTTGGTGGAATTGGAATTGGTCGAGGATACCTTCAAGACCAGCAAGGAAGGCAACAACTACAACCAAGATAGCAGAAATGAATGAAATATCTGACATGGTTTTATTCCTTTTCTATTTAATTTTCATAAAGTGTTACAACTTATTTTGACAAGCATCGAACAAGTTGTAGATTATTGAACGTTAGCTTTGCTAATCAAGTCAAACAAATCTTTTTTAGTGTCGTTTGGTACTTTACGTACATCAAATTCAACGCCAAGGTCACGCATTTTTTCAAATGTAGCAACGTCGTCTTTGTCCATAGACAGTACGTTGTTGACCATTGTTTTACCAGTTGAGTGAGCCATTGATCCAACGTTAAGAGTTTTGATTGGCACACCACCTTCGATAGCACGAAGGGCATCTTGTGGTGTTTCAAACAAGATAAGGGCGTGTGTCTCACCAAAACGAGGGTCTTTAGCAACCTCAATCAATTTTTTGATTGGAACAACGTTAGCCTTAACTCCGTTAGGAGCCGCTTGTTTGATCAATTCTTTACGAAGGTCGTCGTTGGCTACGTTATCTGAAGCAACGATGATACGGTTAGCTTTTGAATCTGGTGTCCAAGCAGTTGCGACTTGTCCGTGAAGAAGACGAGTGTCAAGACGTGCAAGATTGATTTTCAATTTACCGTCTCCAATGACAGTTCCTTCTGGAATAGCAGCTTGGGCTACAGGCGCAGCTGCAGCAGTAGCAACTTCCTCAGCTGGGTTTAGTTCTTCTGGAAGAGCCTTGATGCCATCTTTGGCTTCTTTAATGATGTTTGCAGCGACTTTATCCACTCCAGCAGCAGCGTCCATGAGGCGCTCTGTGTAAGCTTGGATCAACATCGGTAAATTAAGTCCTGTGATGATGGCAAATTTACGCTCTGGGTTTTCTCCCATTACGCGGCTAGCTTGGTTAAATGGAGATCCACTCCAAAGGTCAGCCAAGACTAGAACCTCATCTTCTGCGTCAAATGCAGCCACAGCATTGTTGAACTTGGCGTATAAATCATCTGGACCTTCGTTTGGCATAAAGGTTACAACTTGAACCTTTTCTTGTTCACCAAAGATCATAGATCCTGACTGATGAATACCCGCGGCAAATTCACCGTGGCTCGCAATAATGATTCCGATACTCATTATTGTCATTCCTCCTTATAAAATGTTTGACTTGTAGTTTAAGAAAACTTTAAGACTCCTTAAGTATAAATCGTTTTCAGAAAAAATGCAACTAATTATAATAAAGAGTGAAAAAAATCTCAAAGCCCTATCTTTGAAAATATTGATATATCAACTTTTTATAAAATCGTCTATAAAATGGTAAAAAAATTTAATATAAAAAAGCAGAGGGACAAGGAAGTTTACGTCAGTAGTGCTCTTGGGCGTCTAAAAAATGCCCCAAGTCCAATTAATTGTCATGTCAAAATTTTATTGCTAAAAAAACGAGGCGGGATCTTCTGTCCACTACCTCGTTTTGGCATTTTATTTATCTTAGTGTGTAAAGTCTAGAACCATACGACCTTGGATGGTACCAGCAGCCATTTCATCAAAGACAGCAATGGCATCTTCGACAGGCCGTTTTTGAACGATTGGAACAACAAGACCTTCAGCACCAAATTGGAAGGCTTCTTCCAAATCTTTACGTGTTCCAACAAGGGAACCGATGACTTGAATACCGTCAAGAACTGTCTTGACGATGCTTAGATCCATCATTTCTGAAGGGAGTCCAACAGCTACTACACGACCGCCTGCACGAACAGAGTCAACTGCTTGGTTGAAGGCAACTTTTGATACAGCTGTTACGACAGCTGAGTGAGCCCCACCGTTTGTTTTTTCTTTGATAAGGCCTGGAACATCTTCGACTTCAAGACCATTAATCACGATATCAGCACCAACTTCTTTAGCTAGAGCAAGTTTATCGTTGTTAATATCTACTGCGATAACGTGAGCGTTGAATACTTTTTTAGCGTATTGAACAGCTAAGTTACCAAGTCCTCCAGCACCATAGAGTACAACCCATTGGCCTGGTTCAACTTTTGCTTCTTTGATAGCCTTGTAGGTAGTAACACCGGCACAAGTAATTGAAGAAGCTTGGGCTGGATCAAGACCTTCTGGAACCTTAACGGCATAATCTGCAGTTACGATACATTGTTCTGCCATACCACCATCTACTGAGTAGCCAGCATTTTTTACTGTACGGCAAAGAGTTTCGCGCCCAGTTGTACAGTATTCACATGTGCCACAACCTTCAAAGAACCAAGCAACACTAACACGGTCGCCAACTTTTAGGCTCTTAACATCAGGGGCGATTTCTTTTACGATACCAATCCCTTCGTGACCGAGAACACGTCCTGGAACTTTTCCAAAGTCACCATGGGCAACGTGGAGGTCAGTGTGGCAGACACCACAGTACTCAACTTCAACAAGAGCTTCCCCAGTTTCGAGCGGACGGAGCACTTTTTCTTCAATAGCAACACCAGTGCTTTCTGGATTTACAACAACAGCTTTCATAGCTATCCTCCTTGGTTAGTAGTTGAGGTGCAGAGGAAAATGGGCTTGCCTTGACTCATGATTCAAGTGAAGTCGAATTTGAACTGCCCTCTTTTTTGTTTATATGTGAATTGTATCACTATATTTAATATAGTACAAGGGATTTGATGCAAAAACATATGTAATCGCTTAACCAGTTGATGAGACTGTGAAAATTGAACAATGATATCTGGCGTCTTGTCATAAAATTTCATATAAAGAGGAAGTTGTTCGTTCTCGAGTCTAGGGAGAGAGGTTGCAAACAGACTTTCTAAGATCCTTCTCTAGGAGTTTTTGGTATAATAGAGAGTAATTTGTTTTCTAGTATGAGAAGTTAGAATGAGAGGTATGTATGTCCCCTTCAGTTCAGTTATTAAAAGACCGCTATTTAAAGAATATCAAAGAAAATCCAGATCTCTATATTGGGATAGAGTTGGAGTTTCCTATCGTACATACGAAAGGGAAACCCACAGATATTGAAGTCACCAAGGACTTGATGCGATTTTTAGTGGATGCTCTCAGCTTGGAAGTTGAAAAAGAGGACCAGGATGGCAATTCAATTCAACTTGTAGAACCAATCTGTCAAGATCGTATTTTATTTGAGGTTTCCTACACGACCTTGGAGTTTGCCTTTGGCAGAGCCCAGAAAATCCAAGAGGTCCAAGGACGATTTCAAGCTTATATGAAGGTTATTCAGGAAAAACTAGGCGAAAAGGATCATGCTATCCAGGGCTGGGGGATTCACCCAAACTGGGATCAGAATGACAATCGACCGGTGGCTTATCCACGCTACCAGATGCTGATGGATTACTTGCATATGGGAAGTCGCCAAGAGAGTGCTGATTTGCATGACTTTCCACAATACGGTGCTTTTATCTGTGGGAGTCAAGTTCAGTTGGACGTATCGACTGCTAACTACCTACGTGTCATCAATGCTTTCACTCAGATTGAAGCAGTAAAAGCTTTCTTATTTGCCAATTCTGAGTTTTCGGGAGCAGACTGGGATACTTTGATTTCACGAGATATCTTTTGGGAAAAATCCATGCATGGGATTTATCCAGAAAATGTTGGTGTCAATGCAAAACTCTTCAAAGATGAGGATGATTTTTTTGATTATCTAGACCACTCTGCGATTTTCACAGCAGAACGAGATGGGGAAACCTACTATTTTTCTCCGATTCGGGCTAGAGATTACCTAGCTACTGATGAAATTTTTGCCTATACTCTAAATGGAAAAGAAACTCTGCTTGTCCCTCAAGAGAAGGATTTTCAAACGCACCGTAGTTACCAATATCAAGACTTGACGACTAGAGGAACGGTCGAATTTCGTAGTGTTTGTACACAGCCGTTAGACCGAACTTTTTCTTCAGCAGCCTTTCATCTAGGTTTGTTGGTGAATCTAGACAAGCTTGAAGCTTACCTAGAGACAGCTCCTTTCTTTGAGAGATTTGGTCGTGACTACAAGTCATTGAGACGCCAGTTTTCTAAGAAACAGCTTTCAGACGAGGAGACAGCTGGAATTGTTCAATTCTCAAAAGACTTGCTAGCTATAGCAGAGCAAGGTCTTGAAATGAGAGGTCAGCAAGAAATGACCTATTTAGAGCCTTTGAAAGAAAAAATGACTCTATAATTTTCTTATAAAGGAAGAATTTTCTGAAAAATCATGTTATAATGGATGAGACTATAGATAAAGGATAGAGATTTATGACATTAGTTTATCAATCAACGCGTGATGCGAAAAATACCGTAACAGCCAGCCAAGCGATTTTGCAAGGTTTGGCAACAGATGGAGGTTTGTTTACTCCGGTTAGTTATCCAAAGGTAGATTTGGATTTTGACACATTAAAGGATGCTTCTTACCAAGAAGTGGCTAAGCTGGTCTTGTCAGCTTTCTTGGATGACTTTACAGCAGAGGAGTTGGACTACTGTATCACCAATGCCTATGACAGCAAGTTTGATACACCAGCTATTGCCCCTCTTGTCAAACTCGATGGCCAATACAACTTGGAACTTTTCCACGGTTCAACCATTGCCTTTAAAGATATGGCCTTGTCCATCTTGCCATACTTTATGACAACGGCAGCTAAGAAACACGGTTTGGAAAACAAGATTGTCATCTTGACAGCAACATCTGGAGATACTGGGAAAGCTGCTATGGCAGGATTTGCGGATGTCCCAGGAACTGAAATTATCGTTTTTTATCCAAAAGACGGTGTCAGTAAGGTACAAGAATTGCAAATGACCACTCAAACAGGGGACAATACTCATGTTATCGCCATCGATGGAAACTTTGATGATGCTCAAACAAACGTGAAACATATGTTCAATGATGTGGCTCTTCGTGAGAAATTGGCAGCCAACAAGCTTCAGTTCTCATCAGCTAACTCTATGAATATCGGTCGTTTGGTCCCACAGATTGTCTATTATGTTTATGCCTACGCTCAGCTTGTTAAAAATGGCGAAATTAATGCTGGTGATAAGATTAACTTCACCGTACCGACAGGAAACTTTGGAAATATCTTGGCAGCCTTTTACGCTAAACAAATCGGCCTACCAGTCGGCAAGCTAATCTGTGCTTCAAATGACAACAATGTTTTGACAGATTTCTTTAAAACTCGTGTTTATGACAAGAAGCGTGAGTTTAAGGTAACCACTAGCCCATCTATGGATATCTTAGTGTCTTCAAACTTGGAGCGCTTGATTTTCCATCTTTTGGGAAATGATGCGGTTAAGACAGCTGAACTTATGAATGCATTGAATACTCAAGGTCAGTATGAGTTGACTGATTTTGATGCAGAGATTCTTGATCTCTTTGTAGCTGAGTATGCGACGGAAGCAGAAACAGCAGCAGAAATCAAGCGTGTTTATCAAACAGATGCCTACATTGAGGATCCACATACAGCAGTTGCTTCAGCCGTATATAAAAAATACCAAGCGGCGACAGGCGATGTTGCTAAGACCGTGATTGCTTCAACGGCTAGTCCTTATAAATTCCCAGTAGTTGCAGTAGAAGCTGTAACAGGGAAATCAGGCTTGACCGACTTTGAAGCTTTGGCTCAGTTGCACGAAATTTCAGGAGTGGCAGTGCCACCAGCAGTTGATGGCCTTGAAACAGCTCCAGTTCGTCACAAGACAACTGTTGCAGCGGCAGAGATGCAGGCTGCAGTAGAATCTTATCTAGGACTTTAAGACAGAGGAAGTAAACTCGGTTGGGCAACTAACTGAGTTTCTTTTCATCAGGAGGAAGGATTGTTTAAGAAAAATAAAGACATTCTCAACATAGCCCTGCCAGCCATGGGTGAAAATTTCTTGCAGATGCTCATGGGAATGGTAGACAGCTACTTGGTGGCACATCTGGGCTTAATCGCCATTTCGGGTGTGTCTGTAGCGGGCAATATTATAACCATTTACCAAGCGATTTTTATTGCTTTGGGAGCGGCTATTTCCAGTGTCATTTCAAAAAGTGTGGGGCAGAAGGACCAGTCGAAGCTTGCTTATCATGTTACTGAAGCGCTGAAGATCACCCTGCTACTGAGTTTAGTTTTAGGTGGCTTGTCCATCTTTGCGGGTCAAGAGATGATTGGTCTTTTGGGTACTGAACAGGCTGTGGCTGAAAGTGGTGGCTTATACCTATCTTTAGTTGGTGGAACAATCGTTCTCCTGGGCTTGATGACTAGTTTAGGGGCCTTGATTCGCGCCACCCATAATCCGCGCCTTCCCCTTTATGTGAGTTTTTTATCCAATGCTTTAAACATCCTTTTTTCAAGTATCGCTATTTTTATCCTTGATATGGGGATAGCTGGTGTAGCTTGGGGGACTATTTTGTCTCGTTTGATCGGGGTTGTAATTTTGTGGTCACAATTAAAACTTCCATATATGAGACCGACGTTTGGACTGGATAAAGACCTGCTGACCTTGGCTTTACCTGCAGCGGGAGAACGTCTCATGATGAGAGCTGGAGATGTGGTCATTATTGCCTTGGTTGTTTCCTTTGGGACGGAGGCAGTTGCAGGAAATGCGATCGGTGAAGTCTTGACTCAGTTTAACTATATGCCAGCCTTTGGTGTCGCTACAGCAACAGTCATGCAGGTGGCTCGAGCAGTTGGAGAAGATGATTGGGCAAGGGTAGACAACTTAAGTAAGCAAACTTTTTGGCTTTCCCTCTTTCTTATGTTGCCCTTAACACTCAGTATCTATGCTCTAGGAACGCCCCTAAGTCACCTCTATACTAGTGATCCTTTGGCTATTGAAGCCAGTGTTATGGTGACGCTGTTCTCTCTACTAGGGACTCCTATGACGACGGGAACAGTTATTTATACAGCTGTCTGGCAAGGTTTGGGAAATGCCCGACTTCCCTTTTATGCGACAAGTATTGGAATGTGGTGCATCCGTATTGGGACTGGTTACCTGATGGGAATTGTTCTTGGATGGGGTTTGCCTGGTATCTGGGCAGGAACTCTTTTGGATAATGGTTTCCGTTGGATTTTCCTACGCTATCGTTACAAATCTTATATGAAATTGAGAGGATAAGAAATGCAAGAAACGGCTTTTATTTGGGATTTAGACGGGACCTTATTGGACTCTTATGAGGCTATTTTAGCAGGAATCGAAGAGACCTTTGCTCAGTATGACATTCCTTATGATAAGGCTGAGGTTCGTGCCTTTATTCTACAAACTTCCGTTCAAGATCTGTTGGAAAAGGTGGGAGAAGAAAGAGGTTTGGATGCTGATATGCTCAATCAAGTCCGTGCTCAGAGCTTGGCTGAGAAGAATGCTCAAGTGGTTCTGATGCCAGGGGCGCGTGAAATCTTAGCTTGGGCAGACCAGCAAGGGATTGAGCAGTTTGTTTATACCCATAAAGGGGACAATGCTTTTACAATTGTAGAGAACTTGGGTTTGGCCCACTATTTCACAGAAATTTTAACCAATCAAAGTGGCTTTGCTCGGAAGCCTAGTCCAGAAGCTGCGATCTATTTGCTAGATAAGTATGGACTAGATCCTCAGCAGACTTATTATATCGGCGATCGGACTTTGGATATAGAATTTGCCCAAAATAGTGGGATTCAGAGTATCAATTTCCTTGCCTCACCTGCAACTTGTAATCAACAGATAGAGCGTTTAGAAGATATTAGCTCACTTTCCTTCTAGAACTTTCTTCAAGAAGAATGTGTCAGCCTGATGACAAGAAACTAACAAACTATTTCAAGTAATGTGATTTGTTACAAGGAATGTACAGTTCTGTTAAATAGCCCCAAAAGGGCTTTTTTTCTATTTTCTTTGTGTTATGATAGACAGGTACTACATTTGAAAAGGAGTTTGATAGTATGAAGAAAAGAATTATTTTAGCATCAACAGTAGCCTTGTCCTTTGCACCTGTATTGGCAACTCAAGCAGAAGAACTAGTATGGACAGCGCGCAGTGTTGAGCAAATTCAAAACGATGTTACTAAGAATGAGAATAAAACAAGCTATACGATTCAGTATGGAGATACTCTAAGTACCATTGCCGAAGCTTTGGGAGTGGATGTGACCGTTCTTGCTAACTTGAACAAGATCAGCAATATTGATCTGATTTTCCCTGAGACAGTGCTTACTACAACTGTTAATGATGTGGAAGAAGTGACAGAAGTTGAAATTCAAACCCCTGACACAGTTCAAGGTGGCGAAGGAACAACTGCAACAGCAGATTTGACAACTAACCAAGTCACTGTAGATGACCAAACTGTACAGGTTGAAGATTTAACTCAACCAGTTGAAGAAACAGAAGCTCAAGTTGAGCCAGTAGCACCACAAGTGACTGAAGAAGCAGTAGCAGAAACTACAACAGAAGCCTCAGTACCAGCAGCAGAACCAGTGACAGAAACTACGGCAGAAGTTTCAGCACCAGCAGAAGAAGCAGTAGCAGAAACACCTGTAGTGGAAGAAACCACTACAACAGAAGCCCCTGTTACAGAAACTGTAGCAGAGACTCAATCAACACCATCAACTTACCAAGCTGAAGCAAGCCAAGGTTCATCAGCGACTTATGCAGCACCAGCAGCACCTGATTATGCAAGTATTGCAGCTTCAAAGTCAGAAAATGCAGGTCTACAACCACAAACGGCTGCCTTTAAAGAAGAAATTGCTAACTTGTTTGGTATCACATCATTTAGCGGCTACCGTCCTGGAGATAGCGGAGACCACGGAAAAGGCCTTGCAATTGACTTTATGGTCCCAGTAAGCTCAGCTCTTGGAGACCAAATTGCAGATTATGCTATCCAAAATATGGCTAGCCGAGGCATCAGCTACATCATCTGGAAACAACGTTTCTATGCACCATTCGATAGCAAATATGGACCAGCCTACACTTGGAATCCAATGCCAGATCGTGGAAGCGTCACAGAAAACCACTATGACCACGTTCACGTATCGATGAACTAAGAATATTAAGAAGTTGGGAACTTGAGTTTCTACTTCTTTTTTTGTTATGACACACTTTATAAGTGAAATAAAATCTAAAACATGCTAGAATGTAAGCGAATACAAAACTGTGCTAACGATTTTAAGCATAGAGCGAAAGGATGATAAGGATGACAAACCGATTAAAAACTCCATTTGAGAAAACAAGAGATGATTTTGAACAGGAATTTTGCGGAGAAATTGTTGAGCTCTTGATTTTTACCCTCCAAAATGTAAATGGGGCTGCCTCTTTAAAAGATGGTTGTCTAATGCCGTCAGTTCATTTTAAAGCTAGTGTCAATGTCGCAACCCAGGAGTTCTCTGAACTTGAAGGACGTTTGGAATGGCTCCTGACTCCGGAAGAATTTGAAGAAAAGCATTGGGGGTTTAGCTTTGAACCCTACAAAATTCACCGTATCAAATGTCAAAAACGTCCCTTCATGGAGTTAGAGCCTTATATGTCAGAAGTTGCTAACAACTGCTACCATTTGCTGGAATACCTAGATGACCAATCTACGGATGCTAGGTTAGAGACCTTGATTGAAACCTACCAGAAACCTGTTATTATTCAAGACGCTCTTGGCGAATTCACCTTAAATAGAGCCTATTCTTGGTTTGAAGGCTTCATCACCTATGAAGGCGGTAAGATTCATGCTATGTTTGATGCGGGTGCAGATGAAAGTCTTCCTCCAAGTTCTTTCGATGCTCTAAAGAAATTTATGGGAACTTTCCAAGTCCATGATGATCAGATTAAAAACTATATTGTCAAAGAACTCTGGGAAACAGCCCAAGACTGGATTGATTCAGATGAAAATGATGTGGAGTTAACAGAAGAGTATTTTACCAACTCACTTTCCTTGAGTGAGCTATCGATCAACGAAGACGGGGAATTGACCCTCTACTATGATGATCGTGAAGAAATTTTTGCAGGCCATGCCATCGAAGTTGTCATCGATAAAGAGGGAGAAATCCTTAGAGCGGACTTGGTAGGCTAGTAATTGGGTTCTCAATAGATTCTAGAAGAAATAGAGGCTGGGACAAAAAATCCCAGCCTCGCTTTATAGTTACCATGCTCGTCTAAGAAAAACTTCCTTTTTCAATCCATATCCTTGACTATTTTACTAGCTTGTTGAAACCTGAGAGTTCTTGGAATAGTATATTCAGACTAGGACTTTCGCTCTTTGTTCCCTTATCTATGTTTCAGAAATATGAGCAAAGGACTTGCATTATGAATTTATTTGTTATACACTTGATAAGTCAATTATTGATAAATCAATTTTTAAAGGAGATAGAAATGGCAGAAATACACGAATTACTTTATCAAGTTCGCTTAGCAGACCAAATAATCACACAACTTTTTGAGAAACAGTTGGGAATCAGTTTGACTCGCTATCAAATCCTGCAGTTTTTATTGCAAAACTCACCTTGTAACCAAATTGCCGTTCAGGAGAAGTTAGAGATTGACCCTGCAGCCTTGACCCGTCATTTCAAGATTTTAGAGTCAGAGGGCTATGTCAGTCGTGATCGAAATCCAGTCAATCAACGAGAAGTCTTAGTTGAATTAACCCAAGAAGCCAAGAATCAACTCTTGGTCAATCCGCCTAAACATCACTTGAAAGTGAAGGAACAGATGGAGAGCATCTTATCGACTGCTGAGCAGAAAGAGCTGACGACTTTACTGACTAAACTAGTCTCAGGTCTAGAAAAAATAGAATTTTAAGGAGAAAATTATGTCAATCATTACTACTATTTTAGCAACACTTGTTGCCCTCGAACATTTTTATATCTTTTATTTGGAGAGTATGGCAACGCAATCGGACACAACCAGTCGTGTCTTTAACATGGATAAGGAAGAATTAGGAAGGCCATCAGTAACCTCTCTTTTCAAGAATCAGGGAATTTACAATGCCTTGATTGGTCTATTTCTTCTTTATGGAATCTATTTCTCGCAGAGCCTTGAAATCGTGACAATCTTTGTTTTATTTGTCATAGGAGCAGCGGTTTATGGTGCCTTAACAGCAGATAAAAAAATCATTCTAAAGCAAGGTGGGCCAGCTATTTTAGCCCTCTTGAGTATCCTTTTCTTGAAATAAAAAAGGCCAGCACCTAGTGCTGGTTTTTGTTAACATATGTTTTTCTATCCTTTTTTATGTTTACGTTCAAGAAGTCTCTGATAAAAGAAGATTTGGCAACTGTAGACATAAGGATAGATGGAGATACCCGCAATCCCAAAGCTAATCCAAATAAGGAAATACCAAGGGAGCAACTGTAAGTCAAGGACGAAGCGTTGGAATTTATAGCCCTTCATGAGAAAGCGACTGGTTTCAAGGATCCGACTTGGCTTAGCTATCCCAATTGCAAGGGTATCACAAAGGAGCAGTTCAACTTGCGAATATGCATAATACTGTGGAAGATAAATAATGGTGCCCAGAATCATCAACAAGACGCTTCCAAAGAAGTAAAGCGCAAAAGTAAGGAGAAACTGTTCAGTATCTGTACTCGAGAGGTCAACTGCTGGAAATTCAGGGTGCAATTCCACAAATTTACGGGCCATTAGGCTACTGTAAAAGAGACAGTAGACTCCAAGAAGATTGGGTAGACTCCATAAAAAGAGGTAGAAACGTTTGAGCAAGAGCGTCAGGAAAGTCTGACTAAAGAGACGGTTGTCTAATAAAGACAAACTACCCTTGAAGGAAAGCTCTGTTTGAGGCACTCTAAAGAGATTGATGCTTGTAAAGAGGGCGCCAGCTAGGATAATCGAGCCTGTAAAACCAAGTGCCAAGGGAAAAAGCGATGACTGGATCAAGGTTATCAGAAAACTGAGGAAGGATTGCTCAAGAATTCCTTCGTCAATTAGAGATAAAGGGCTTATAAAACTAGTTAAAATTAGGAGAAGACTTGGCAGTAGAAAGACAAGTAAAAGACGAGGATGTTCGCTTTGAAAGTGTCTAGCTTGCTGACGAACTTCTTTTAAATCAATTTTTTGGTATTTCATTCTTTCATTATACCATAGTTCGTGACAGTTCCCGTTTTTTTTGATAGAATCATACAGTATGCCCTTGGGCACTAAGTAAGAACTGGGACTGTTTTTCCCAGCTTCGGAGGTAAAAAATGTCAGATTCACCAATCAAATATCGTTTGATTAAAAAAGAAAAACACACAGGAGCTCGTCTAGGGGAAATTATCACACCCCACGGGACCTTCCCAACTCCTATGTTCATGCCGGTTGGGACTCAAGCAACGGTCAAAACCCAATCACCAGAAGAGTTGAAAGAGATGGGGTCAGGGATTATCCTGTCTAATACTTATCATCTCTGGCTTCGTCCTGGAGATGAACTCATTGCGCGTGCAGGTGGGCTTCATAAATTCATGAACTGGGACCAGCCTATCTTGACAGATAGTGGTGGTTTCCAAGTCTATTCCCTAGCAGATAGCCGTAACATCACTGAAGAAGGTGTTACCTTCAAGAACCACCTCAATGGTTCCAAGATGTTCCTTTCACCTGAAAAAGCTATCTCTATCCAAAACAATCTAGGCTCAGATATCATGATGTCCTTTGACGAATGTCCTCAATTTTATCAACCTTATGATTATGTGAAAAAATCAATCGAACGTACCAGCCGTTGGGCTGAACGTGGGTTGAAAGCTCATCGTCGTCCACATGACCAAGGTTTGTTTGGGATTGTACAAGGTGCAGGATTTGAAGATCTTCGTCGTCAGTCAGCTCATGACCTTGTCAGCATGGACTTTCCAGGCTACTCTATCGGTGGACTAGCAGTTGGAGAAACCCACGAAGAGATGAACGCAGTTTTGGACTTCACCACTCAACTCCTTCCTGAAAACAAACCTCGCTATTTGATGGGAGTCGGAGCGCCAGATAGCTTGATTGATGGCGTTATCCGTGGCGTAGATATGTTTGACTGTGTCTTGCCGACCCGTATCGCTCGTAACGGGACTTGTATGACAAGTCAAGGACGTTTGGTTGTAAAAAATGCCCAGTTTGCAGAGGACTTTACCCCACTTGATCCTGAGTGCGATTGCTACACATGTAAGAACTATACCCGTGCCTACCTTCGTCACCTGCTCAAGGCCGATGAAACCTTTGGTATCCGCTTGACAAGTTACCATAACCTTTACTTCTTGCTCAACCTTATGAAGCAGGTTCGTCAGGCTATCATGGATGATAATCTTTTGGAATTCCGTGAGCATTTTGTTGAAAAATATGGCTATAACAAGTCAGGGCGCAATTTCTAAGTAAAGCTCAAATCCTAAGTTTTCTCTTAGGATTTTTCTTCTTTTTTTGATAAAATAAAGGTAATATGGAATGAAAATTAGATGGCTTTCTAGCCAATCTAATGAACGGAGAATAAACTCGTATGCGTATTAAATGGTTTTCCTTGATTAGGATTACAGGTTTACTCTTGGTGCTTTTGTACCATTTCTTTCAGACGCTTTTTCCTGGAGGATTCTTCGGGGTTGACGTCTTTTTCACCTTTTCGGGCTTTCTCATCACGTCTCTCTTGTTGGAAGAGTATGGTCAAAAGGGGCAAATTGATCTTTTAGGATTTTTCAGGAGACGTTTTTATCGGATTTTCCCTCCAGTCGTCTTGATGATACTTGTTACAATGCCTTTCACCTTCTTGGTTCGGCAAGATTATGTAGCAGGTATAGGTAGTCAGATTGCTGGTGTCCTTGGTTTTATGACCAATTTCTATGAGATGCTAACGGGTGGGAGTTATGAATCTCAGTTTATCCCTCATCTGTTTGTCCACAATTGGAGTCTCGCAGTTGAAGTTCATTACTATATCTTGTGGGGCTTGGCAGTTTGGTTCTTGTCTAAGCGGGCGAAATCATCTGGACAATTAAGAGGGACAGTATTTCTCCTGTCATCAGCTGCCTTTATCATCAGTTTCCTTTCAATGTTTATCGGTAGCTTTATCGTTAGCTCTTATTCGACGGTTTACTTTTCAAGTTTTACCCACGTCTATCCTTTCTTTCTAGGTAGTGTCTTGGCCACTTTGGTAGGTGTTCGTCAAACGACTACTCTGGTTAAGCGTCTAAATAATACCTGGGACTTGAAACAGACCTTGTTAGTCTTTGGTGCAGGTTTGGGAGTCTTGCTTCTACTGACCTTCTTCGTGAAGTTTACCTATCTCTTTGCCTATTTGATTGGATTCTTACTTGCAAGTTTAGCGGCACTTGCTATGATTCTTGCTACTCGAGTCTTGCATGAGAAAACACCTAACATTGAAGAGCCAAAGGTGATTAGCTTCCTAGCTGATACCAGTTACGCAGTATATCTCTTCCACTGGCCGTTCTATATTATCTTTTCTCAATTGATGGGCAATCTGCCAGCAGTGATTTTAACGACTGTTTTCTCGTATCTTTTTGCAACCCTCTCATTCTATGTAATTGAACCTTTAATTGCTGGAAAGACAACAGGGCTTTTGCAAAAGGCAAAAGAGATTCCGCATATCAAGACTATTTTTGCATCTAGTAGCGGAATTCTTACTTTGATCACACTGATTGTGATGATCATCGCTCCACAAGTTGGTGCTTTTGAGACAGATTTGACTGTCAATGGTCTTAAACAAGCGCAGACCAATCTTACTCGCACAAAAACTGTGGCAGATCAGACGGAAGCAAGCCGCTACAATATTGCAGATGGTGTATCTATCATAGGAGACTCTGTAACCTTGCGAGCAACACCTGGATTACAAGAGGTTTTGCCGGATGCTCAGACAGATGGTCAAGTAAGCCGAAATACAAAGCAAGCCAATGCCATTATGCTGAATAACAGCCAAAATAAGGCACTGCCTAAGATCGTTGTTATTGCTACTGGTGTTAATAATCCTGAGGACTACAAGGCTGACATAGACTCCTTGGTGACAAATCTACCTAAGGGGCATCAGCTTGTTCTGGTGACACCTTATGAAGGGGATACAAGCCAGGAAACTCAACCTTATGTAGAACAATATGCCAGCTATGCGCGTGAAGTTGCTCAAAAGTATCCTTACATTGAGATTGCAGATTGGAACCAAGTATCCAAAGATAATCCAGATATCTGGAAAGGAACTGACCAAGTTCACTTTGGTAATGACAATACCAAGCTAGAAGAGGGAGCTAAGCTCTACGCAGAAACGATAGCTTCAGCCATCAAGGCCCTAGCAGATAAACCTGTGAAGTCAAAATAATACCTAAAAAGAGAGTGGGACAGAAATCGGTAATTCGTTAGAATTCGATTTCGTTGTCCTACCTCCGCACAGTTGAGTAGGGCTGTAAAAGCTGATGAAATCAGCGTAGTAGAGCCCACTCAACCACTGCGTCTTGCTCGACAATCCAAAGACAATTGAGAGGCTAGGACTTTTGTCCCAGCCTCTTTTTCTTTTTAGGAAGCCTTTCTTGGAAGATAAAAAATAATTCTTTAGACTATATCAAGGTCTTCATCTTATCAGTTTATCTATCTTATCAACAGTCTTAAAACAGTGCTTTGCCAAATCTATGACCTGGTCCTAGTCTCTTCTTTGAGTGTCATAGCGAATCCAGTCTTGCTTGGGAAAAACTTGCCAAATTGTCAGAATTATGAGAAAATAGGTGCAGTCTAAAAATGGAGGGAATGCAATGAGAGAAGATATCAAAATCAATGACCGTGCTCTAGCATTGGAAGATCAAATCATTGAAGTGCTCGAAAAAGTTTATGATACAGATGTAGAGTTAGATGTATACAATCTTGGATTGATTTATGAGATTCATTTAGATGAGACTGGGCTTTGTACAGTTGTTATGACCTTCACGGATACTGCCTGTGACTGTGCAGAAAGTTTGCCTATCGAGATTGTGGCAGGTTTGAAGCAAATTGATGGGATTGAGGATGTCAGGGTTGAGGTTACCTGGTCTCCAGCATGGAAGATTACACGCATTAGTCGTTATGGGCGTATAGCTCTAGGACTACCACCACGATAGTTATCTATTTTGAAACATACAAAAAAGCAAGCTATTTTAGGCTTGCTTTTGATTTGCTTATTTTTTACCCGATTGTTCCATATTCCAGAAATCTGTAACGGCACCACGAGATGCAGAAGATACGGTATGGGCATATTTACCAAGGACACCACGGCTATAAAGTGGTGGCAAGGTTGTTTCTGCCTTACGTTTTTTAAGTTCTTCTTCAGATACAGCCATGGAGATTTCTTTAGTATCTTGGTCAACCGTAACGATATCTCCTGTACGAAGGTAAGCAATTGGTCCGCCATCCTGAGCTTCAGGAGCGATATGTCCAACAACCAGTCCATAAGTACCACCAGAGAAGCGTCCGTCTGTTAGGAGGGCAACCTTGTCTCCTTGGCCTTTACCAACGATCATTGATGAAAGTGATAGCATTTCAGGCATACCAGGACCACCCTTAGGTCCAACGAAACGAACAACGACAACATCGCCATCAACGATTTCATCTGTCAGAACGGCCTGAATAGCATCTTCTTCTGAGTCAAAGACCTTAGCTGGACCAACGTGACGACGAACCTTAACACCTGACACCTTGGCAACTGCACCGTCAGGAGCAAGATTACCGTTCAAGATGATAAGCGGACCATCTGCACGTTTTGGATTTTCTAATGGCATGATGACTTTTTGACCTGGTGTAAGATCTGCAAAGTCAGCTAAGTTTTCAGCGACAGTCTTACCAGTACATGTGATACGGTCTCCGTGAAGGAATCCATTTGCTAGCAAGTACTTCATAACCGCAGGCACACCACCAACTTCGTAGAGGTCTTGGAAGACATACTGACCAGAAGGTTTCAAGTCGGCCAAGTGAGGCACACGCTCTTGGATCGTATTGAAGTCCTCAAGTGACAAGTCAACATTGGCAGCATGGGCAATGGCAAGCAAGTGAAGAGTAGCATTTGTAGAACCACCGAGAGCCATGGTTACAGTAATGGCATCTTCAAAGGCTTCGCGAGTCAAGATATCTGAAGGCTTGATACCAAGTTCAAGCATTTTGACAACTGCACGTCCAGCTGCTTCAATGTCTTCTTTCTTATCAGCAGATTCAGCTGGGTGAGAAGAAGAGCCTGGCAAACTCATCCCTAGAACTTCGATAGCAGTTGCCATGGTATTAGCAGTGTACATACCACCACAGCCACCAGGGCCAGGGCAGGCATTACATTCCAGACGTTTCACGTCTTCAGCAGTCATATCACCGTGGTTCCACTTACCGATTCCTTCAAATACAGAAACCAAGTCGATGTCTTTGCCATCAAGATTTCCAGGTGCAATGGTTCCACCATAAGCAAAAATAGCTGGGATATTCATGTTGGCAATGGCAATCATGGAACCAGGCATGTTCTTGTCACAGCCACCGATAGCCACAAAGGCATCCACGTTATGCCCCCCCATCGCCGCCTCGATTGAGTCTGCAATGATATCACGAGATGTTAGAGAGAAACGCATACCAGGCGTTCCCATGGCAATCCCGTCCGCTACAGTAATGGTTCCAAACTGAACAGGCCAAGCACCTGCTGATTTGACACCTTCTTTGGCCAATTTCCCGAAATCATGCAAGTGAATGTTACAAGGGGTATTTTCCGCCCAAGTCGAAATCACTCCCACAATCGGTGTTTCAAAGTCCTTATCTGTCATTCCAGTCGCCCGAAGCATAGCACGGTTTGGTGATTTTACCATGCTATCATAGACACTACTGCGGTGACGTTTATCTAATTCTGTCATTATGTCCCTCCCGTTTCAGTTTTTATTATTATAGCACAATTTAATATCAATGAACAGAAGAAAATTTTTAAATTTTCAGACAATTCAATTCCTTGAAATCTTCTTAAAAATTTTTGCATATTTTTGTTGACATTTAAAATTAAAGTGATATCATTTAGATATCAAAGATAGGAGGTCATTCTGATGACTGAAAAACTAATTAATTCAAAACCAAATGGTGTAGTAGCATTGATACTCATTGAGTTGGCACTCGTACTTGGTGCTTTTATATTTGTAATGGGTGCTGGTTCGGAAAATATTTTTGGAATTATTATCGGTCTTCTCTCTATTGTATTTGCAGCTTTAGCACATGCTGGCTTGAAGATTGTGAAACCTCAGGAAGCTCTGGTTTTGACCCTCTTTGGTAACTATACTGGGACTATCAAAGAACCTGGTTTCTACTTTGTCAATCCCTTTAGCATAGCGGTCAATCCTGCAATCCACACTCGACTCGGACAAAGTGGTGATGTTAGTACAAAATCTCCTTTTTTAGGAACTAAATCATCAAATGGTAATGATGTAAACATTGAAATTGGCAAGAAACAGATTTCCCTCAAAGTCATGACCTTGAGTAATTCTCGCCAAAAAATCAATGATTGCTTAGGAAATCCTGTAGAAATCGGTATCGCGGTAACCTGGAGAGTTGTCGATACCGCTAAGGCAGTATTCAACGTTGATAACTATAAAGAATATCTTTCATTGCAGTGTGATAGCGCCCTCCGTAATATTGTTCGCATCTATCCTTACGATGTGTCTCCTAATGTAGATACTACAGGTGACGGACAAGCAGATGAAGGTAGTCTCCGAGGCTCTAGCGAAATTGTAGCTAACCGTATTCGTGAAGAAATCCAAAGTCGTGTTGAGGATGCTGGTCTGGAAATCCTTGAGGCACGTATCACTTACCTAGCTTATGCGCCAGAAATTGCAGCTGTTATGCTTCAACGCCAACAAGCATCAGCCATTATTGATGCACGTAAAATGATTGTCGATGGAGCTGTAGGAATGGTTGAAATGGCACTAGAGCGGCTCAATGAAGGAGAATTGGTAGAGCTTGACGAAGAACGAAAAGCTACCATGGTTTCAAATCTCCTTGTCGTTCTCTGTGGCAATCATGATGCACAACCAATTGTCAACACAGGAAGTCTTTACTAAAGATGGATGAAGCTAAAAAAAAGCAGATTCCCCTTCGACTATCGAATAAGTTATACGCTGCACTCGCATCATGGGCAGAAGATGACTTTCGATCAGTTAATGGGCAAATTGAATATCTTCTTACGGAATGTGTCAAACAACGAAAAAAAGACGGGAAATACGTCTCAGAAACCATTGATGAACCATTCGAGATTGATATTTAATACTCTTCGAAAATCAAATTCAAACCACGTCAGCTTTATCTGCAACCTCAAAGCTGTGCTTTGAGCAACCTGCGGCTCGCTTCCTAGTTTGCTCTTTGATTTTCATTGAGTATAATCTATTTTCCTATCCAGAAGATTGGATAGGAAAATTTTTTTATCTTTTTTTGTCAAGTAACTTTACTTTACAAAAAAGTTTTGATATACTATTAAAGTTGATGAAAATCAAACCTAACTGAAATTATATCTTAAAAGGAGAAATCAAAATGGCAGTACCTGCACGTCGCACGTCAAAAGCGAAGAAAAACAAACGTCGTACACACTACAAAGTAACAGCACCATCTGTAAACTTTGACGAAACTACTGGGGATTACTCACGTTCTCACCGTGTATCACTTAAAGGATACTACAAAGGACGTAAGATCGCTAAAGCTGCATCAGCTGAATAATAGAAGGGAGATACCATGCGCGTAAATATTACACTTGAACACAAAGAATCTGGTGAACGCTTGTACCTTACTTCTAAAAACAAACGTAACACTCCAGACCGTCTTCAATTGAAGAAATACTCACCAAAACTTCGCAAACACGTTGTGTTTACAGAAGTTAAGTAAGAGTTAACTGATTTTAAACATCTTAAAACCAATGGTTTCGGCCATTGGTTTTAATTTTTAGTAATATTATGGTAAAAAGGTAGCGAGTTTAACTCCCACCACTTTTCTCACTTCTTCTTTTTTGAGAGCGCTTGAAATATGTTATAATAGTTCTAGATTATTTTTTAGGAGGCAAACCGTGGGAAATTTCATTGAGCTAGTCTTTCATCGTTTCTTTTTGGGGATGATAGCTACAGCTTATTTTTGGTTATTGGCACTAGCAGGAGGTGTGATTTTTGGTATAGCGCCAGCTAGTGCGACTCTCATGAGTTTATTTGCAGAACACGGCTATTCTTACCGTTCTTATCGTTTTAAAGAGACTTGGACTCTCTACAAAAGCAATTTTATCAAAAGCAATCTGAGCTTTTATACCTTTTTGGGACTTGATTTGCTCCTGATTTATGGTTTATATCTGATGGTTCAATTGCCGCATCAGACCATTCTCCACTTGGCAGCAACCTTTCTAAATATCTTTTTAGTAGCCTTGGTATTTTTGGCCTATGCGGTATCTTTAAAGTTACAGGTTTATTTTGAATTGTCCTACAAAAATACTCTAAAGCTTGCCTTCATCGGAATTTTTATGAGTTTGTCAGCCATGGCTAAGATTCTTCTTGGAAGTGTATTGTTAGCCATCATTGCCTTCTATATGCCAGCCCTCATCATTTTTGTGGGAATTGGAATGTGGCATTTCTTTATTAGTGATCTATTGGAGCCCGTTTATGAAAACATTCATGAAAAATTGGCGTCCAAATAGAATGAAACAGTTTTGGCTTCATTCGCTCCTTAGAACCTATAGCTGGGTGATGATTGTCATCATTGCCAGTTTTGCCCTTTTGATTTCCTATGTAAACTGGGATAATCGCGAAAAAGAAGCGGAGCAGGTTTCCCAGCGGGTTTTGACTCGGACAGTGAGCGAGGTTGAATATTATTATCGTGAGTCAGCTCGTTTAGCTCAAGATTTAGTAGAAAATCAGGCACGCATCGAAGGGATTTATAAGTACTTTAGCCTCAGCACCCCCGATTATTTTTATTGGCAACTAGAGCGTAAGGCATCGCCTTATATTTCGGTATCCATCTATGAAAATATCGATGATCTCTATGTGCGCAATGATTTTGTAACAGGCGTAGCCATCGTTTTACAGGATTCGACAGAAGTTTATGTCTCCAAAAGAGACAATCGTAGTGGCTATAAACTACCTGCTGAAGGTTTCAAGCCAGAAGCTAATAGTTTTGCCATCCCAGTATCGGACCCAGTATCAGACCTGCCTTTAGGTGTGATCTACATTTCTGTGACTTCTGATGTTTTTTATAAGGCTATTGACAATACCAGAGGAACCATTCCCATCGCTGTGACCATTACCTCCCCTTTTGAAACGGATATGTTTCATCTGGGTGAAAAAAGTGATCGTGAAAATTGGTTGCTTGCTGTAACATCGCATGGCTATCAGGTTCAAGTAGCTGTTCCTAGAGATTATGTACTTAGTGGCAGTATGGCTAGTTCAGGCATCATCCTTGCCCTCAGTGCCCTCTTTATCGTCATTTTATATGCGACTTTGAAGAAGACATTCTCCAAGTATCAAGCACAAGTTGTTGACCTAGTGGAGACAATCCATGATATTGCGCAAGGCGAGCAAGGTAAGCGGATTGATCTTACCAAAAAGGATCAGGAGTTGCTTTTAATTGCGGAAACGACAAATGATATGTTGGACCGACTGGAGAGAAATATCCACGATATTTACCAGCTGGAGCTTAGTCAAAAAGATGCCAATATGCGAGCATTACAAGCTCAGATTAACCCGCATTTTATGTACAATACCCTCGAGTTTTTACGAATGTACGCAGTCATGGCAGATCAGAACGAATTGGCAGATATTATCTACGAATTCAGTAGTCTCTTGCGCAACAACATCTCTGATGAACGCGAAACGACGCTCAAGCAAGAAGTAGAGTTTTGTCGCAAATATAGCTATCTCTGTATGGTTCGCTATCCCAAGTCAATCGCCTATGGTTTTAAAATTGATCCCAAGTTAAAAGAAATGCGGATTCCAAAATTCACCCTCCAGCCCTTGGTGGAGAATTATTTTGCCCATGGAGTTGATCACAGAAGAACGGATAATGTTATCAGTATCAAGGCTTTGAAACAAGAGGGCTATGTCGAAATTTTAGTGGTGGATAATGGTCGCGGGATGTCTGCCGAAAAATTAGCAGAAATTCAAACTAAATTAGCCCAAAGAACCTTTGAACACACAGTCGATTATAGTGGAAAACGACAGTCTATTGGAATCGTCAATGTTCATGAGCGCTTTGTTCTCTATTTTGGGGATCGCTATAACATTAGTGTAGAATCAATGGAACACCAAGGTGTTCGTTATCGAATTACTATTCAGGATGAGGAGAAAGGATAAAGATGTATAAAGTACTATTAGTGGACGACGAGTACATGATTACAGAAGGACTCAAGCGTTTGATTCCTTTTGAAAAATGGGATATGGAAGTCGTCGCTACAGCCAATCATGCTGACGACGCTCTTGACTATGTCCGAGAACATCCTGTGGATATTGTGATATCTGACGTCAACATGCCTGACAAAACAGGACTTGAAATGATTCAGGAAATGAAGGATTTGTTGCCAGATGCTTATTATATCCTACTATCGGGCTATCAAGAATTTGACTACGTCAAAAAAGCCATGAATCTCAGCGTGGTTGATTATCTGGTTAAACCAGTCGATAAGGTCGAGCTAGGACATTTACTTGAAAAAATCGTCACTCAACTTCGTGAGAAGGTTCAAGAGCCAGAAATCTTGAGACAGCAATTAGATGAAGAAGCATTCAAGACTCATCTCACACAAAAAGAAAACTGGTGGATTGGGCTTTCAAAAGAAAAACAAGGGGATTTTGTTATTCCCTACTATGTTCTAGGTCAGGACTGGCAAATTGTCCTTGCAGATCAGGAATTTGAGGGTTTGCTAGTCATGCCTTTTGAAGCTCCTTATCAAATCAACTTTGAAAAGTGGAAGCGTGATGTTGAAAAGACTCTCTTTTATGGATCGGTCAATTTAGATCAGTCTGAAAGTCTCTTTTCTTACTACGAACCTATCTATCGGGTGATTATTCAAGGAAATCTCCAGCAAATTATTGATGAATTGACCTTGCTTGAGAAGATTGTCCTTGAAAACACACCGAGAGTATCTATCACAAAGCAGCTCTTTACCCAGTTTGTCATGGATGTCTTCCATCTTTTTGAACATTTGAAAGCAGACGATATGACAGATATTGTCAAGAACATTCATGCCATTACAACTTTTGAGGATTTAGTCGCTTATACCAAGGAAACCTTGACATCATTCTTCGGTCAATATCGAATGAATGAAAATGTGGTCAGTGTGCTTGAAGTTATTGGTAGAGATTACCAAAAAGAGCTTTCTCTCAAGGATATCAGCAAGGATCTCTTTATCAATCCTGTTTATTTGGGGCAGTTGATCAAGAAGGAAACCAATTCCACCTTTGCAGAGCTTCTCAATAAGCAACGCATCAAGGCGGCCCAGCAACTCTTATTATCTACAAATGATAGTATTGAGGATATCTGCTATACGGTTGGATACAGTAATGTAGGTTATTTCTATAAGGTTTTTCGAAAACTGTGTGGGAAGTCTCCTAAAGCCTACCGTAAACAGGTGGAAACGAACTTGTAACAGTTGTTCTCCTTCGTAAAATATGCTATAATAATTAAAAAATTATGAGGAGGTTACTTTTATGAAAAAGAAACCAATCTATCTTTGGGTATTGCTGATTTTATCAGCCTTACTCTCAGCAATATCGCTATTTGGGCTCATCTCTCCAGTACCTACTGCAGAAAGTATGGGTAATATTGAGTCGTCAGGTGTAGATGCTACTTATGCTAAGGAACTGATTGCCTACACGATTAAAGTAACTGAACATGCCCATTCAATTTTCAACATGATTTTAGTTGTCTTATCAGCTATTTTAGTTGTGGTTGCTTTGGTCTTCCTCGTTCGTAAAAACATCCAGTTGGCTAATTATACCTATATCGGCTATGTCTTTCTAGCTATCCTTGGTTCTATCTACAACTTTGTAGGAGTCCAAGATGCACTTTCACTTTTTACAGACCCTAACGTCCGTATGGGAGCTGAACTAGGTGCTAAAGGTTCTGCTATTTTGGGGATCGTACTCAATGTTATTTTCCTAGCAATCGTCTTCTATAAGATGTGGCGTCAGCAAAAAGAATTAACAGAAGCTCAAGAAGAGGAAGAACTTGCCTAAGAGTTGACAAAGGATAACTATCAAGATACAATCTTGGTAGTTATTTTTTTATGATTCAAAAAAAGGAGGAGAGCATGAAAAAAGTTTCCTTGGTCTACATCAGTCTGAGCGGAAATACGGAGAGTTTCGTAACACGTTTGAAAGCTTATTTGTTGGAGCAGTATGCGAATATTGATGTGGAAAAAATTCATATTAAAGATTTGGTCAAGGAAGAGGAAGCCTTCTTTGAAATGACCAACCCATATGTGGCTTTCCTACCGACTTATCTAGAAGGTGGGAATGGTGTTGATAACGGAGATGTGGAGATTTTGACCACTCCAGTAGGGGATTTTATCGCCTATGGTGACAATGCCAGCAAGTGTTTTGGTGTTGTAGGATCCGGTAATCGTAACTTTAACAACCAATACTGTTTGACGGCTAAACAATACAGCCAACGCTTTGGTTTCCCTGTTCTAGCTGACTTTGAGATGCGTGGTATGCTGGGAGATATCAAGAAGGTTGCAGGGATTATTACGGAACTCTATGAATTAGAAGCCTTGTAAGAGGCCAGATTTTCTGAGGAAGAGTTTTATTCTATGGATAAAGGATTTACTTCAAAAGGGAACAATCGAAATGAGTAAACTACAGAGATCATTTTTAAAGTATATAAAACGCAAACCAAGCTTCAAGGATATTATGCTATGCAGTGCTTTGCTACTCTTAGAGTTCGCTCTGTTGCAGTTCTCCAAGAAATTTCTTGATGAAAGTTTGTCAGCATACGGAACCATGGCATCACTAGGGATTGTTATACTGGTGGGAATCGTAGTTCTCAGGAAAAAATAGAAAAGGACTCGAGAAATGCTATCTCGAATCCTTTTTCATTTTCTGATGTCTTCCACAATTTCCTTTGAAATCATGATTCCCAAACGATATCCTTTATTGATGTAGTCGATGACATCGTTGATATTTTCTGTTGTTTGAATCTTTTCCTTGATAGTAGCTCGAAAAGTTTCATCCTTTAAAAGCTGTTCTTGTAGAAGGCCTTGTAGTTTTTCCTTTTCGTATTTGTTAATGAGAAAAAGAACGACAAGACTGATGACAACTAAAATATAAGCATATTGGCTCATAAAGTCTCTCCCTGTGTGATAAAGAAGTTAATAACAAGAGAAAAGCGAAAAAGATTTTTCGCTTTTCAAGTAATGACAATATAAAATCAGGCAGACGATAGCTAAGCTAAAAAAGTGGTTGTTCTGCCCCTGACTCTAGCACCAAACCAAGATCCGTAATCTAAATAAATCGATGTTATTTTTTTAGATGAATTAGTAAGGCGTTTAGGCAAGTCGCCTTATTTACGACGTCATGGCCCCTAAATTGATTATATTTAGGGGCCATGACTAGTGAAGCAGTTAGCTAGTCCGCATAAAAGCGGCTAGCGTCTAACAATTAGGAACTTTAGTTCCAATTGTTAGTACTGAATCACATCTTCTCTGGTGCTTCTACGCCAAGCAAACGAAGCGCTTCTTTGAGGACAACTGCTGTTGCATAGCTAAGAGCTAGGCGACTGTCGCGTTCTGGACTTTCATCCAAAATACGAGTGTGAGCGTAGTATTTATTAAAGGCTTGAGCCAAGTTGATTGCGTATTTAGCGATAAGAGATGGGTCATAGTTATCAGACGCACGCTTGATGACACGAGCAAAATCTTGAAGCAATTTGATGATTTCCCAGCTCTCAGGATCATTCAAGCTATAGTTGGCATCTGCTTCAGGTTTGAAATCCGCTTTGCGTAAGATAGATTGGATACGAGCGTATGCGTATTGGACATAAGGACCTGTTTCCCCTTCGAAGGAAACCATTGCTTCAAGGTCAAAGTCATAACCGTTTCTACGGTCAGTTTTAAGGTCGTAGAACTTCACAGCTCCAACACCAACAGCTCGAGCAACTTGCTCCTTGTTTTCAAGGTCAGGGTTTTTCGCTTCGATTTGAGCCTTGGCACGGCTGATAGCTTCTTGAAGTGTTGGTTCAAGAAGGATGATGTTTCCTTTACGAGTTGAAAGTTTCTGACGATTCTTAGTTACGAGACCGAAGTCAACGTGAATCATGTCATCACTCCAGTCAAATCCCATTTTCTTCAAGACAGCTTTTAGTTGTTTGAAGTGGTTAGACTGCTCTTGACCAACAGCATAGACGTTCTTAACAAAGTTATAAGTGCGAGCGCGGTAGATAGCAGTTGCGATATCACGGGTGATGTAAAGAGTAGCACCGTCAGATTTTTTGATCATAGCTGGTGGCAATTCAAAATCGTCCAGGTTAACGATGCTAGCACCACGAGATTCTTCTAGCAAACCTTTTTCTTCAAGGATTTGGACAGCTTCATCCATCTTATCATTGTAGAAGGCTTCTCCGTTTAGACTATCAAATTCAACACCCAAGAGTTCATAGATGCGGTTAAATTCTACTAAACTTTCATCACGGAACCATTGCCACAATTGAGTAGCTTCTGGATCGCCATCTTCCAATTTTTTAAACCAGAGACGTCCTTCGTCATCAAGTGCTTGATCAGTTTCGATTTCAGCATTGATGCGCACGTAAAGTTTCAACAGTTCGTCAATCGGATTGGCTTCGACAGCTTCTTTGCTACCCCATTTTTTGTAGGCTACCATAAGAAGACCGAATTGTTTACCCCAGTCACCAAGGTGGTTAATTTTGATAGTGTTGTAGCCCATTTTTTTGAAGATGTTTGAAAGGGCGTCACCGATAACTGTTGAACGCAAGTGACCAACAGAGAATGGTTTTGCAATATTTGGACTTGAAAGGTCAATGGTGATATTTTGCTCTTTGCCTTCATCTTGTTGAGCGTAGTCAGAACCTTTCTCGATGATTTCTTTAATAACCGCTCCAGAAATTGCAGACTTATCAAGGAAAAAGTTTACGTAAGGACCAGTCGCAACAACTTTTTCAAAAGCTTGGCTATTAATTTTTTCAGCAATATCTGCTGCAATCATTTGAGGTGCTTTACGTTCTACTTTTGCTAGAGAGAAGGCTGGGAAGGCGATATCTCCCATGTCAGAGTTTTTTGGTTGTTCTAGTAAATTGAAAATAGCCTCTTGATCCAGGCTATCAATGACGCTAGCCAATTCACTAGCGATCAATTGTTTTGTATTCATTATAGGCTCCTTTGGACTTTTCTTCTATTTTATCACAATTTTAAAGAAAGACGAAATTTTTTTTGAAATATTCGGTTTTTTTGGTATAATGTTCTTATTAAATAGATGAAAATGTTATAAATATTCACTTGAGAGGATGTTATGAGAAAAAGAGAACGTCATCAGTTGATCAAGCAGATGATCACTGAGGAGAAGCTAGGAACTCAAAAGGAGATTCAAGATCGGTTGGAAGCACGTAATGTTTTTGTGACGCAAACGACATTGTCGCGTGACCTTCGCGAACTGGGCTTGACCAAGGTTAAGAAAAATGATAAGGTCTACTACGTACTAGCAAATGAGACAGAGAAGATTGACCTGGTTGAGTTTTTATCCCATCATTTGGAAGGTGTAGCAAGAGCTGAGTTTACCTTAGTTTTGCACACAAAATTGGGTGAAGCCGCAGTTTTAGCCAATGTTGTCGATGCCAACAAGGATGAATGGATTTTAGGGACAGTTGCGGGTGCCAATACTCTCTTGGTAATCTGCCGAGATCAGCATGTTGCTAAACTCATGGAAGATCGTTTGTTAGATTTGATGAAGGATAGATAAGGAGGTTGGGACAAAAGTCCTAGCCTCTCAATTGTCTTTGGATTGTCGAGCAAGACGCAGTGGTTGAGTGGGCTCTACTACGCTGATTTCATCAGCTTTTACAGCCCTACTCAACTGTGCGGAGGTGGGACGACGAAATCGAATTCTAACGAATTACCGATTTCTGTCCCACTCTCTATTTTTAACAAGGAGAGAATGGATGACGACAGAAAAATTATCACCAGGCATGCAACAGTATGTGGATATCAAAAAACAATATCCAGATGCTTTTTTGCTCTTTCGTATGGGTGATTTTTATGAGTTATTTTACGAAGATGCAGTCAATGCTGCACAGATACTAGAAATTTCACTAACCAGTCGCAATAAGAATGCTGACAATCCTATTCCCATGGCTGGAGTTCCCTATCATTCTGCCCAACAGTATATCGATGTTTTAGTGGAGCGTGGTTACAAGGTTGCCATCGCTGAACAGATGGAGGATCCTAAGCAGGCTGTTGGTGTTGTGAAACGCGAGGTTGTGCAGGTGATTACACCTGGCACAGTCGTCGATAGTAGTAAGCCAGATAGTCAAAACAACTTTTTGGTAGCCATCGACCGTGATGGTCAGCAGTTTGGCTTGGCTTACATGGACCTGGTGACGGGTGATTTCTATGTGACAGGCTTATTGGATTTTACCCTGGTCTGTGGTGAAATCCGTAATCTCAAGGCCAGGGAAGTCGTTATCGGCTATGCCTTAACCGAAGAGGAAGAACAGATTCTCGGCCGTCAAATGAATTTGGTGCTTTCTTATGAGAAAGAATTATTTGAAGACATACATCTGCTGGATCCACAATTGGCACCCGTTGAACAAGCTGCCAGCAGTAAGCTTCTTCAGTATGTTCATCGGACTCAGATGAGAGAGCTCAACCACTTGAAGCCAGTTGTTCGCTATGAGATCAAGGATTTCTTGCAGATGGATTATGCGACCAAGGCTAGTTTAGATCTAGTAGAAAATGCTCGCTCAGGTAAGAAACAAGGCAGTCTTTTCTGGTTGCTGGATGAGACTAAGACTGCCATGGGAATGCGTCTTTTGCGCTCTTGGATCCACCGTCCCTTGATTGACAAGGATCGTATCCTTGAACGTCAGGAGGTTGTACAGGTCTTTCTGGATTATTTCTTTGAACGTAGTGATTTGACAGAAAGCCTAAAGGGAGTCTACGATATCGAGCGTCTGGCTAGTCGAGTATCTTTTGGCAAAAGCAACCCTAAAGACCTCTTGCAATTAGCGACTACCTTGGGCAGTGTTCCAAGAATTCGAGCAATTTTAGAAGGAATGGAGCAACCAGCTCTTGCCTATCTAATTGAACAACTTGATGCTATCCCTGAGTTGGAAAATCTCATTAGCGCAGCCATTGCTCCAGAGGCACCTCATGTGATTACCGAAGGAGGTATTATTCGGACGGGCTTTGATGAAACCTTGGATAAATACCGTCGTGTGCTGAGAGAAGGAACTAGCTGGATTGCTGAAATTGAGGCCAAGGAGAGAGAAAACTCTGGTATCAATACTCTCAAGATTGATTACAATAAAAAAGACGGTTACTATTTCCATGTGACCAACTCGCAGCTCGGTAATGTTCCAGCCCACTTTTTCCGCAAGGCTACTCTGAAAAATTCGGAACGTTTTGGGACAGAGGAGTTGGCGCGTATCGAGGGAGAAATGTTAGAGGCGCGTGAGAAATCCGCAAACCTAGAGTACGAAATTTTTATGCGAATCCGTGAGGAGGTTGGCAAGTATATCCAACGCCTACAAGCCCTAGCCCAAGGAATCGCTACTGTCGATGTCTTGCAAGGTTTGGCAGTAGTAGCAGAAAATCAGCACTTGATTCGACCAGAATTTACACAAGATTCACGAATTGATATCCAAAAAGGTCGTCATGCTGTTGTTGAAAAGGTCATGGGAGCGCAGACTTACATTCCAAATAGTATTCAAATGTCTGAGGATACCAGCATCCAACTGATTACAGGGCCTAATATGAGCGGGAAGTCAACCTATATGCGCCAGCTAGCTATGACAGCAGTCATGGCCCAGATGGGTTCTTATGTTCCAGCTGAGAGTGCTCACTTGCCAATCTTTGATGCAATTTTTACCCGTATCGGGGCAGCAGATGACTTGGTTTCAGGCCAGTCCACTTTTATGGTCGAGATGATGGAAGCTAATAATGCCATTTCTCATGCGACTGAGCACTCTCTCATTCTTTTTGATGAGCTAGGCCGTGGAACCGCAACCTATGATGGCATGGCCCTGGCCCAAGCGATTATCGAGTATATCCATGAACATATCGGAGCCAAGACTCTCTTTGCAACTCACTACCATGAATTGACTAGCTTAGAATCTAGCCTGGAACATCTGGTTAATGTCCACGTGGCTACGCTGGAGCAAAATGGTCAGGTTACCTTCCTTCACAAGATCGAAGCAGGACCAGCAGACAAATCATACGGTATTCACGTTGCTAAGATTGCAGGGTTACCGACAGATTTGCTAGTAAGGGCAGATGCAATATTAACGCAATTAGAGAACCAAGGTCAGGAAAGTCCTGCTCCAATGAAACAAACACATGCAGTTTCTGAACAAATTTCCCTATTTGACTCAGCGGAAGAAAATCCTATCCTAGCAGAATTGGCTAAAGTAGATGTGTACAATATGACACCGATGCAGGCCATGAATCTCTTGTTAGAGCTGAAGCAAAAATTATAAGCAAAAACCCACTCCGTTTTGTGAGTGGGTTTTTAGGTATTATTTTTTATGAGCCAATAGTTGATTGATGTGTGCAACCTTTTTAGATTCTCTCTTGTAGAGAACAATCCAGATGATGAGGTAGACGATTGCAAACTCTGGGATGAGTTGAAGGATGAAAGTCCAGCGAAGTGGAAACCAACCTGCCAGGATTGCTAGAGGTACAAAACCTAGCAACATAAGGAAGAAGTGAGTGACAGTCGCACGAAGAAGGCTCCAATCTTGAGCGAATAGACGACCGCCAAAACTAAAGAGGACTCCAATCGCTGCCCAGATAAGCAGACAGTAAAGTAAGACGAGTGATCCATGCACCTGATGTTGGGTCATGAATTGACCAATCAAAGAGTTGGGGCTGAGAGGTGCGTAGTTGCTTGGTGAGTGGATAAAAGAAAAGATAATAGATAGGATGAGGCCGATGAGGATACCAGTTGTGGCATCGTGAAATACTTGTTTTTTCATAGTTCTAATTTCTCCTTAATAGCTTTGAGGTAACGGCGAGATGAGTAGGTGAAACTGTCGTTTTTAAGATAAATTTCAATCAAGCCGTTAGAGGTTAGTTTAAGATGACTGATAGCATCAATGTTGACAATTTCCGATTGGGAAATTTGGATAAAGGAAGCAGGTAGAATTTCACTTGCTTGGTAAAGGCGAATGTCTAGAGTGTAGGTTCGACCATCAGTTTCAGCTAAGATTTTACGATTTTCAATATATATACGTTGAATCTTACTAATCTGAATCAAGTAAACCTGATCTTGGAATTTTCCTTTAAGCGTTTCGTTTTGATCCAGAGATTGAACAAAGTTTTGAACTTTTTGAACTCTAGGGGACAAAGATGGTGCTTCTATGATGATTTGTTCTTCGGCGTATTGTTGATCAATGTCAAGTCTAACTTTCATAATTTCTCCTTTCTTTATAAAATTGTAATAGAGATCTCTTGCTTACAAATCTATTAAACACCATTTTCTTGGCAATTACAAGAAGCTTTGTCTATGTGGTCGGTTGAAGAGCCTATCTGGTAGGTGACCGTTTTCATAGAATTTTTAGAGTAAAGAAGTCAAAAAATAAGAAGAAATATATTGACAAAAATAGAAAAAACGTGGTACAATAATAGACGGTACTTTTTACTTTTGGTCTCTCAAGAGTGTACAGGGACGTGCTGACAAATGTTGCAAAAGTACACACAGATGATAGCTGTCACCAAGTGTATCATCACCAAAAATAAAAAAACACAGGAGAATGTAGATGCCTACAATTAACCAATTGGTTCGCAAACCGCGTAAATCAAAAGTAGAAAAATCTAAATCACCAGCTTTGAACGTTGGTTACAACAGTCATAAAAAAGTTCAAACAAACGTTTCTTCACCACAAAAACGTGGTGTTGCAACTCGTGTTGGAACAATGACACCTAAAAAACCTAACTCTGCCCTTCGTAAATTTGCTCGTGTACGTTTGAGCAACCTTATCGAAGTTACTGCCTACATCCCAGGTATCGGACACAACTTGCAAGAGCACAGCGTGGTGCTTCTTCGCGGTGGACGTGTAAAAGACCTTCCAGGGGTACGTTACCATATCGTCCGTGGTGCACTTGATACTGCAGGTGTTAACGATCGTAAACAAGGCCGTTCTAAATACGGTACTAAACGTCCGAAAAAAGCATAAGGAAAGGGGATAAAGAGAAATGAGTCGTAAAAATAGAGCTCCAAAACGTGACGTATTGCCAGATCCGCTTTACAATTCACAATTAGTTACTCGTCTTATCAACCGCGTTATGCTTGACGGTAAACGTGGTACAGCTGCTTCAATCGTTTACGGTGCTTTTGAACAAATCAAAGAAGTTACTGGTAACGATGCACTTGAAGTATTTGAAACAGCTATGGAAAACATCATGCCTGTACTTGAAGTACGTGCACGTCGTGTCGGTGGTTCTAACTACCAAGTCCCAGTTGAAGTTCGTCCAGAACGTCGTACAACACTTGGACTTCGTTGGTTGGTAACAATCGCTCGCCTTCGTGGTGAACACACAATGCAAGACCGTCTTGCAAAAGAAATCTTGGATGCTGCTAACAACACTGGTGCAGCTGTTAAGAAACGTGAAGACACTCACCGTATGGCTGAAGCTAACCGTGCCTTCGCACACTTCCGTTGGTAATATAGGATGCGAAAGCGTTAAGAAAGTCCCAGAGAAAATAGGGAATCGAAGCAGGTTGCGATTGCAACCAATGAGATTCATCTTTTTCTCCAGACTTTTAGCTTGAGCTCAACTAGATTATGATACTAAGAGCGGCAAAGGCCCAAGGCAAAAATAGGAAACTGATGCAGTGTTCCGTGAACACAAAGCAGTTTATCTTTTTTGCACCGGGCCTCGCTCGGGTTCAAATCAGTTAACTTGAGCTTTTAGCCCGGGTTCAATTTAGCTCGGTCAGCTCTTAGCTATAACTCAACTTACCATTTCGTAAGTTGAAACCAACAATAACAAGATAAACATTGAGAACGGGTAGGTCCTGCCTATCCGTTTTTATTAAATCGTGTTATAATAGAATAGAAATAAAAAAATATAGGAGAAACAAACCTCATGGCACGCGAATTTTCACTTGAAAAAACTCGTAATATCGGTATCATGGCTCACGTCGATGCCGGTAAAACAACTACAACTGAGCGTATTCTTTACTACACTGGTAAAATCCACAAAATCGGTGAAACTCACGAAGGTGCGTCACAAATGGACTGGATGGAGCAAGAGCAAGAACGTGGTATCACTATCACATCTGCTGCGACAACAGCTCAATGGAACAACCACCGCGTAAACATCATCGACACACCAGGACACGTGGACTTCACAATTGAAGTACAACGTTCTCTTCGTGTATTGGACGGTGCGGTTACAGTTCTTGACTCACAATCAGGTGTTGAGCCTCAAACTGAAACAGTTTGGCGTCAAGCAACTGAGTACGGAGTTCCACGTATCGTATTTGCCAACAAAATGGACAAAATCGGTGCTGACTTCCTTTACTCAGTAAGCACACTTCACGATCGTCTTCAAGCAAATGCACACCCAATTCAATTGCCAATCGGTTCTGAAGATGACTTCCGTGGGATCATCGACTTGATCAAGATGAAGGCTGAAATCTATACTAACGACCTTGGTACAGATATCCTTGAAGAAGATATTCCAGCTGAATACCTTGACCAAGCTCAAGAATACCGTGAAAAATTGGTTGAAGCAGTTGCTGAAACTGATGAATACTTGATGATGAAATACCTTGAAGGTGAAGAAATCACTAACGAAGAATTGAAAGCTGGTATCCGTAAAGCGACTATCAACGTTGAATTCTTCCCAGTATTGTGTGGTTCTGCCTTCAAGAACAAAGGTGTTCAATTGATGCTTGATGCGGTTATCGACTACCTTCCAAGCCCACTTGATATCCCAGCGATCAAAGGTATCAACCCAGATACAGAAGAAGAAGAAACTCGTCCAGCATCTGATGAAGAGCCATTTGCAGCTCTTGCCTTCAAGATCATGACTGACCCATTCGTAGGTCGTTTGACATTCTTCCGTGTTTACTCAGGTGTTCTTCAATCAGGTTCTTACGTATTGAACACTTCTAAAGGTAAACGTGAACGTATCGGACGTATCCTTCAAATGCACGCTAACAGCCGTCAAGAAATCGACACTGTTTACTCAGGTGATATCGCTGCTGCCGTTGGTTTGAAAGATACTACAACTGGTGACTCATTGACAGATGAAAAAGCTAAAATCATCCTTGAGTCAATTAACGTTCCAGAACCAGTTATCCAATTGATGGTTGAGCCTAAATCTAAAGCAGACCAAGACAAGATGGGTATCGCCCTTCAAAAATTGGCTGAAGAAGATCCAACATTCCGCGTTGAAACTAACGTTGAAACTGGTGAAACAGTTATCTCTGGTATGGGTGAGCTTCACCTTGACGTCCTTGTTGACCGTATGCGTCGTGAGTTCAAAGTTGAAGCGAACGTAGGTGCTCCTCAAGTATCTTACCGTGAAACATTCCGCGCTTCTACTCAAGCACGTGGATTCTTCAAACGTCAGTCTGGTGGTAAAGGTCAATTCGGTGATGTATGGATTGAATTTACTCCAAACGAAGAAGGAAAAGGATTCGAATTCGAAAACGCAATCGTCGGTGGTGTGGTTCCTCGTGAATTTATCCCAGCGGTTGAAAAAGGTTTGGTAGAATCTATGGCTAACGGTGTTCTTGCAGGTTACCCAATGGTTGACGTTAAAGCTAAGCTTTATGATGGTTCATACCACGATGTCGACTCATCTGAAACTGCCTTCAAGATCGCTGCATCTCTTGCACTTAAAGAAGCTGCTAAGACTGCACAACCAGCAATCCTTGAACCAATGATGCTTGTAACAATCACTGTTCCAGAAGAAAACCTTGGTGATGTTATGGGTCACGTAACTGCTCGTCGTGGACGTGTAGATGGTATGGAAGCACACGGTAACAGCCAAATCGTTCGTGCTTACGTTCCACTTGCTGAAATGTTCGGTTACGCAACAGTTCTTCGTTCTGCATCACAAGGACGTGGTACATTCATGATGGTATTCGACCACTACGAAGATGTACCTAAGTCAGTACAAGAAGAAATCATTAAGAAAAACAAAGGTGAAGAATAATTCACTGTCACTTTAAAAGAAGTCACTTTGTGGCTTCTTTTTCTGTTTGGTAGAAATAGGTAAAAGTGCCTCAAATATGGTAAAATAGAAGGAGTATATTGTGAGGAAAATGGATGTCAACCACTTTTGAAATTTTAATGAATCAGTTGGGAATCCCCGCTGAAATGAGAAATCATGAGGCCTTCTCTCAGGCTGAAATAGAACAAGTCATTGTTCATAAACGAAGCAAAGTTTGGGAGTTTCATTTTGTTTTTGAAAATATCTTGCCTTTTGAACTTTTTCTAGAGTTGAAAAGAGGCTTGAAAGAAGAATTCTCAAAAACGGGAAATCAGGCTAGTTTTGAGATAAAAACGAGAAATCAGGAATTTTCTAGAGAACTTTTACAAGCCTACTATCGAGAGGCTTTTTCGGATGGTCCTTGCGCTAGTCAAGGTTTTCGTTCTATATATCAGAATTTTCAGGTTCGCTTTGAAAATGACCAGTTAATCATTGAAGCTTCTGAGGCGGCAGATACAGAGCATTTTAAAAAAAATCATCTGCCAAATCTTAGCAAACAGTTGGAACTTTTTGGATTTCCTAAACTTTCTTGCATCTTAGAAAAAAATGAAGAGCTTACAAGGGAAGAGCAAGAGGCCTTTCAGACGGAAAATCAAATGATTATCCAAGCTGCTAATGAAGAAACACTTCGGGCTATGGAACAATTGGAACAGATGGCGCCGCCTCCTCCAGTTGAGGATAAGCCTGTCTTTGATTTCCAAGCTAAGAAAGCAGCTGCCAAGCCAAAACTAGACAAGGCAGAGATTACTCCTATGATTGAGGTTAATACTGAGGAAAATCGTCTGGTTTTTGAAGGAGTTGTCTTTGATGTCGAGCAGAAGGTGACTAGAACAGGTCGTGTTTTGATTAACTTCAAGATGACAGACTACACTTCTAGCTTCTCCATGCAAAAATGGGTCAAGAACGAAGAAGAAGCTCTGAAGTTTGACATGATCAAGAAAAATTCTTGGCTCCGTGTTCGTGGAAATGTTGAAGTAAATAATTTTACGCGAGACTTGACCATGAATGTACAGGACGTTCAGGAAGTCGTCCACTATGAACGGAAAGACTTGATGCCAGAGGGAGAGCGTCGTGTTGAGTTCCATGCCCATACCAATATGTCGACCATGGATGCTCTTCCTGAAGTCGAAGAAATCGTTGGAACAGCAGCCAAATGGGGTCATAAAGCGGTAGCAATCACGGACCATGGGAATGTTCAATCCTTCCCTCATGGCTATAAGGCGGCTAAGAAAGCTGGAATCCAGCTGATCTATGGGATGGAAGCCAATATCGTAGAAGACCGTGTTCCTATCGTCTATAACGAAGTTGAGATGGATCTTTCTGAAGCGACCTATGTAGTCTTTGACGTGGAAACGACTGGTCTATCTGCTATCTATAATGATTTGATTCAGGTGGCGGCTTCTAAGATGTATAAGGGAAATATCGTCGCTGAATTTGATGAATTTATCAATCCTAGGCACCCCTTATCAGCCTTTACAACTGAATTGACAGGAATTACGGATGAGCATGTGAAAAATGCCAAACCCTTGGTCCAAGTTCTGAAAGAATTCCAAGAATTCTGTAAAGATACCGTTCTTGTAGCCCACAATGCAAGCTTTGACGTTGGTTTTATGAATGCCAACTATGAGCGTCACGGTCTTCCAAAAATTACTCAACCTGTCATCGATACGCTAGAGTTTGCTAGAAATCTCTATCCTGAGTATAAACGTCATGGTCTAGGACCTTTGACTAAACGTTTTGGTGTAGCTCTAGAACACCACCATATGGCCAACTATGATGCGGAAGCAACTGGCCGTCTGCTCTTTATCTTTATCAAAGAAGTAGCAGAAAAACACGGTGTGACAGATTTGGCACGATTAAACCTTGATTTAATCAGTCCAGATTCTTATAAAAAAGCTCGCGTCAAGCATGCAACTATCTATGTGAAAAATCAGGTGGGCTTGAAAAATATCTTTAAGCTGGTATCTCTGTCAAATACCCAGTATTTTGAAGGAGTACCACGAATTCCACGTACGGTACTGGATGCCCATCGAGAAGGTTTAATCTTGGGTTCTGCTTGTACAGAAGGGGAAGTCTTTGATGCAGTCGTATCACAAGGTGTTGATGCAGCGGTCGAAGTTGCTAAATACTATGACTTTATCGAGGTGATGCCTCCGGCAATCTATGCACCTCTGATTGCCAAAGAGCAGGTCAAGGACATGGAGGAGCTCCAAACCATCATCAAGAGTTTGATAGAGGTTGGAGATCGTCTCGGTAAGCCAGTTCTTGCGACAGGAAATGTCCACTATCTCGAACCCGAGGATGAAATTTATCGAGAAATCATCGTCCGCAGTCTGGGGCAGGGAGCAATGATTAACCGAACGATCGGTCACGGAGAAGCTGCCCAACCAGCTCCGCTACCAAAGGCACATTTTAGAACGACTAATGAAATGTTGGATGAGTTTGCCTTTCTAGGGGAAGACTTGGCTCGCAAGCTTGTCATTGAAAATACCAATGCCTTGGCAGAAATCTTTGAGCCTGTCGAGGTCGTTAAAGGCGACTTGTATACACCTTTCATTGACAAGGCTGAAGAAACGGTCGCTGAATTGACCTACAAGAAAGCTTTTGAGATTTATGGAAATCCGCTGCCAGATATTGTCGATTTGCGGATTGAAAAAGAACTAACCTCTATTCTGGGGAATGGATTTGCTGTGATTTATCTAGCTTCACAGATGCTAGTGCACCGTTCAAACGAACGAGGCTACTTGGTTGGTTCACGTGGGTCTGTTGGATCCAGTTTCGTTGCGACCATGATTGGAATTACCGAGGTTAATCCGCTTTCTCCTCACTATGTCTGTGGTCAGTGTCAGTACAGTGAATTTATCACGGATGGTTCCTACGGTTCAGGCTTTGATATGCCAGATAAAGACTGTCCAAACTGTGGCCACAAGCTCAGCAAGAATGGACAGGACATTCCTTTCGAGACCTTCCTTGGTTTTGATGGGGATAAGGTACCTGATATCGATTTGAACTTCTCAGGTGAAGACCAGCCGAGCGCCCACTTGGATGTTCGTGATATCTTTGGGGAAGAATATGCCTTCCGTGCAGGAACGGTTGGTACGGTGGCTGCTAAGACAGCCTATGGATTTGTCAAGGGTTACGAGCGTGACTATGGCAAATTCTACCGAGAAGCTGAAGTAGAACGCCTAGCCCAAGGAGCTGCTGGTGTCAAACGGACGACCGGTCAGCACCCAGGAGGAATCGTTGTTATCCCTAATTATATGGATGTCTATGACTTTACTCCAGTACAGTATCCTGCAGATGATGTAACGGCTGAATGGCAGACCACTCACTTTAACTTCCACGATATCGATGAGAACGTCCTCAAGCTCGATGTCCTTGGACATGATGATCCGACTATGATTCGCAAGCTCCAGGACTTGTCAGGCATTGATCCAAATGATATTCCTATGGATGATCCTGATGTCATGGCTCTCTTTTCGGGAACCGATATTCTGGGAGTGACGCCTGAACAAATTGGGACTTCGACTGGTATGCTTGGTATTCCAGAGTTTGGAACTAACTTTGTTCGAGGCATGGTGGATGAAACCCATCCGACGACCTTTGCAGAGTTACTTCAGCTTTCTGGGCTGTCTCACGGTACCGATGTATGGTTGGGAAATGCCCAAGATTTGATTAAGGCTGGAATAGCGGACCTATCAACCGTTATCGGATGTCGGGATGACATCATGGTTTACCTCATGCACGCAGGTTTAGATCCTAAGATGGCCTTTACCATCATGGAGCGAGTGCGTAAGGGATTGTGGCTCAAAATATCAGAAGAAGAGCGCAATGGTTATATCGAAGCCATGAAGGCCAATAATGTGCCTGAGTGGTATATCGAATCTTGTGGAAAAATCAAGTACATGTTCCCTAAAGCCCATGCGGCAGCCTACGTTATGATGGCCCTTCGTGTAGCCTACTTCAAGGTCCACCATCCAATTTATTATTACTGTGCATACTTCTCCATCCGTGCCAAGGCCTTTGATATCAAGACCATGGGTGCAGGCTTGGATGCCATCAAACGCAAGATGCAAGAAATTGCTGAAAAGCGTAAGAACAATGAAGCTTCTAACGTAGAAATTGACCTCTACACAACACTTGAAATCGTCAATGAGATGTGGGAACGTGGCTTTAAGTTCGGCAAATTGGACCTCTATCGCAGTGATGCAACTGAATTCATCATCGATGGAGACACCCTTATCCCACCGTTTGTCGCTATGGATGGACTAGGAGAGAACGTTGCCAAACAATTGGTTCGTGCCCGTCAAGAGGGAGAATTCCTCTCTAAAACAGAACTCCGCAAGCGTGGTGGACTCTCATCAACCTTGGTTGAAAAGATGGATGAAATGGGCATTCTCGGCAATATGCCAGAGGATAACCAGTTGAGCTTGTTTGATGATTTGTTTTAAGAGGTAGAACGGAGGATATTTCATGAAACTAAGAATTTTTGCGGAAGACAAGCCAGCTGAAAAAGTCTTCGAGTACCAATTGGAACTTGCTGATCAGACAATTCTTTTGTCGACAGCACTCTTGTCAGGTGTTATTGCTTTGTCAGGATTATTTTCTGCTTTGAAAGAAAAATAAAAATAGAAAAGAGAAAAGAAAATGGTTTTACCAAATTTTAAAGAAAATCTAGAAAAATATGCTAAGTTATTGGTTGCAAACGGTGTGAACGTGCAACCTGGTCATACTTTGGCTCTCTCTATCGATGTGGAGCAACGCGAGTTGGCTCATTTAATTGTCAAAGAAGCTTATGCACTTGGTGCACATGAAGTTATCGTTCAATGGGCAGATGACTTTGTAAACCGTGAGAAATTCCTTCACGCGCCGATGGAGCGTTTGGACAATGTGCCAGAATACAAGATCGCTGAGATGAACTACCTTCTTGAAAACAAAGCAAGTCGTCTCGGTGTTCGTTCTTCTGATCCAGGTGCCTTGAACGGAGTGGATGCTGAAAAGCTCTCAGCTTCTGCCAAAGCTATGGGAATTGCTATGAAGCCAATGCGTATCGCAACTCAATCTAACAAGGTTAGCTGGACTGTAGCAGCTGCTGCTGGACTCGAGTGGGCTAAGAAAGTCTTTCCAAATGCTACGAGTGACGAAGAAGCAGTAGATCTCCTTTGGGACCAAATCTTCAGGACTTGTCGCATCTACGAAGAAGATCCAGTTAAGGCTTGGGAAGAACATGCAGCTATCCTCAAGAGCAAGGCAGAGATGCTTAACAAGGAGCAATTCTCAGCTCTTCACTACACTGCTCCTGGAACAGATCTGACACTTGGCTTGCCGAAGAACCACGTTTGGGAATCTGCCGGAGCGATCAATGCCCAAGGCGAAGGTTTCTTGCCAAATATGCCAACAGAAGAGGTCTTTACAGCTCCTGACTTTCGTCGTGCAGATGGTTATGTCACTTCTACAAAACCTCTTAGCTACAATGGAAATATTATCGAAGGTATCAAAGTGACCTTTGAAAATGGTCAAATCGTTGATATCACAGCTGAAAAGGGTGATCAAGTAATGAAGGACCTCGTCTTTAAGAATGCTGGTGCGCGTGCCTTGGGTGAATGTGCCTTGGTACCAGATCCAAGCCCAATTTCACAGTCAGGTATTACCTTCTTTAACACCCTTTTCGATGAAAATGCTTCTAACCACTTGGCTATTGGTGCAGCCTATGCAACGAGCGTTGTTGGTGGAGCAGAGATGAGCGAAGAAGAACTGGAAGCTGCAGGACTTAATCGTTCAGATGTTCACGTTGACTTTATGATTGGTTCTAACCAAATGGATATCGATGGTATCCGTGAGAATGGGACACGCGTACCACTCTTCCGCAATGGAGATTGGGCAATTTAAGGAGAAACTATGATTGGAAGTATGTTTGTCGGTCTTTTGATCGGATTATTAGCAGGAGCTATCACCAATCGTGGAGAACGGATGGGATGCTTCGGGAAAATGTTCCTGGGTTGGATTGGTGCTTTCCTGGGTCAAATGCTTTTTGGAACTTGGGGGCCTATCTTAGCTGATACGGCTATTATCCCATCAGTTTTAGGAGCCATGATTTTATTAGCCATCTTTTGGAAAAAAGACAGCTAGTTTTAACTGCTAGAACAGATAAAGAGGTTGGAAATCTTCCAACCTCTTTTTTATGAGCTGCAAAAAGACTGATATGCGACTAGCTTGGCTTTCAGTGACTGGTTCTTTTTATATTGCGTCAAGTATGGTACAATAAAAACATGAGAATTCAACAATTACACTATATTATCAAAATCGTAGAAACTGGTTCGATGAATGAGGCTGCCAAGCAACTTTTCATTACGCAACCGAGTCTATCAAATGCAGTTCGTGACCTAGAAAATGAGATGGGAATTGAGATTTTTATCCGAAATCCCAAAGGAATCACCCTTACACGTGATGGGATGGAGTTTCTATCCTATGCCCGTCAGGTTGTCGAGCAAACGCAACTTCTAGAAGAACGTTATAAGAATCCAATCGCTCATCGCGAGCTTTTTAGTGTGTCTTCGCAACACTATGCCTTTGTGGTCAATGCTTTTGTTTCCTTGCTCAAGAAAAGCGATATGGAAAAGTACGAGCTTTTTTTGCGTGAGACGAGAACTTGGGAGATTATCGATGATGTCAAGAACTTCCGAAGTGAAGTGGGAGTTCTCTTTTTAAATAGCTATAACCGGGACGTTCTTTCAAAGATGTTAGATGACAACCATCTAGTTGCCCACCATCTCTTTACAGCCCAACCCCATATCTTTGTCAGCAAGACCAACCCTCTTGCTAAGAGAGACAAGGTGCAGTTGGCAGACCTAGAAGACTTCCCATACTTGAGCTATGATCAAGGTACCCATAATTCCTTCTATTTCTCAGAGGAGATTTTGTCTCAGGAACACCACAAGAAATCCATCGTTGTTAGTGACCGTGCGACCTTGTTCAATCTCTTGATCGGTTTGGACGGCTATACCATCGCGACTGGTATCCTCAATAGTAACCTCAATGGAGACAATATCGTTTCGATTCCACTTGATATTGATGATCCCATTGAACTGGTTTATATCCAGCATGAGAAAACTAGCTTGTCTAAGATGGGTGAACGTTTCATCGAGTACCTACTTGAAGAAGTTCGCTTTGATAAGTAATTTGAATAAATGAGAAGAGAAAAGAAGAATGACGACATTAAATACAAATGATTTTGATTTTCACTTACCAGAGGAATTGATTGCTCAGACTCCTTTGGAAAAGCGCGATGCCTCTAAACTCTTGATGGTCAATCGCCAGACTGGAGAATTTCAAGATCGCCACTTTCACTCTATTATCGAAATGCTAGAGCCAGGTGATGCCCTGGTTATGAATGATACCCGAGTTTTGCCAGCTCGACTTCATGGTCAAAAAGAAGAAACAGGGGGCCATGTTGAACTCTTGCTTTTGAAAAATACAGCAGGAGACGAATGGGAGGTCTTGGCTAAACCAGCTAAACGTCTCAAGGTCGGCACCCGTGTTATCTTTGGTGATGGTCGACTTAGCGCAGTTGTGACCGAGGAATTAACCCATGGCGGCCGTATTGTCCGTTTTGAATATGAGGGGATTTTCCTAGAAGTACTTGAAAGTCTTGGAGAAATGCCTTTGCCTCCTTATATTCATGAAAAATTGGATGACCGTGAACGTTACCAGACAGTCTATGCCAAGGAGAGTGGATCAGCAGCAGCCCCAACTGCAGGGCTACATTTTACCAAGGAATTACTGGAAGAAATCCAGCAAAAAGGTGTTCATCTAGTCTACCTGACCTTGCACGTTGGACTTGGGACCTTTAGACCTGTTTCAGTAGATAATTTGGATGAGCACGAGATGCACTCAGAGTTTTATCAATTGTCTGAGGAAGCTGCAGCGACCTTGCGTCAGGTCAAAGAAAATGGTGGCCGTGTCATTGCTGTGGGGACTACCTCTATCCGTACGCTAGAGACTATCGGAAGCAAGTTTGACGGCCAAATCCAGGCCGACTCTGGCTGGACCAATATCTTTATCAAGCCAGGCTATGACTGGAAGGTGGTGGATGCTTTTTCTACTAATTTCCATTTGCCGAAGTCTACCTTGGTCATGCTTGTCTCAGCTTTTGCAGGCCGTGACTTGGTCCTCAAAGCCTACCAACATGCTATCGATGAAAAATATCGTTTCTTTAGCTTTGGCGATGCCATGTTTATCTACTAAAAAACGAGCAAATCAAAACTAGAAATAAAAGGGCTAATTCCTACTTGGATTAGCCTTTTTTCGATATATGATAGCTATTGAATTAAAAGCAAATAAATGATACACTGAAGACTACGATACAGCCGTCAAATATATGCAAAATCTGACAAGCTACTTTTATCTGTGTCTATTTCAAAGGAGATTTTTATGAAAAACAAAACATTGCGCTATACGAGCCTATCAGTCCTGACCTTGTTGGCTGCCTTGACCTTGGTTGCCTGTGGTGGAAAGAATGACAAGAATACGTCATCTTCAAACCAAAAGGAGACAACAAGTAAGGTGACTACAGAGTCCGCAAGTAAAACTGAAGCAGGCCAAAAAGAGGAGCAGAAGTCAGAGACAAATAGTGCGACAGAAGCTACAACCACTCAAGCAGAACAAAAGGAAGATAAGCAAAAATCACAAGAAGCTTACGCTAAGTTTGTAGGGACTTGGGAGAATTATGCTGGAACAACTGCTACAGTCACAGCGGATGGAATCGTGACCATTCAAAGCTCAAAAGGCACCTTTAAATATGAGATGGACAAAGTAGAGGAGAAGGACGGTTACTATTTGACAGGAATTCATCTTGTTGGTGGTGGAGAAGGAGCACGCCTTATCTTTACCCCAGCAGGCGTAGCAAATGAATTAACTGGTACGGATGGTAGCCAAGACGTCTTGGCAATCGGCCAATCACCAAGCGACAAAGATAGTCATTTTTACCGTAATTAAGAATACCAGTAAGAAGTAAGGGTGTAGAAACGCTCTTACTTTTTTAATAGTTTTCGAAGCATAAAATTTTAAGCATTCAAATTTACATGACGTTTAAGTTGGATAATGAACAAGTCCACTTTAAAGTGAAAGATAATAAGGATAATATCAAAAAAGCCCTGTTTTTAGGGCTTTCTTTACTTGCTAATATAAGAAATCAATTCCGTAGTTTTCTTTTAGATAGGTCGCCAACTCGGCTTTTTCTTCCTCTCTAAATCGACAGAGGCTAAGGGCGAGACGCAATATCAGAACACTTGTATCGATGATGACGTTTGACTTAGAAATATCTTCTAGCTGGGTCACCTCTCTCAGGTCAAAATCTAAATAGCAAGCCTTGCTGTTGATATGGTCAGGGTCACTGACATCCACTTCAACATACGATGCTCGCAACAATTCTTCTTTAGGGATGAAGAATTCCTTGGAAAAGAAGAGCCCGGGATAGACATAAATGCCTTCAAAGGTGAATTCAAAGGAGAGCCTGCGACTAGTCAGTCTTTTGATGCCTGCAATCGTTGAATAGATAGCAGCGAAAAAGAGGATGGTTGGGACTACAGTAAGAAGACTAAGCTGGGAAAAGTCGATCAATCCATGCGCGAGAAAAAAGAAAAATTGAAAGAATATACCTACCGCAAAAACTAGATAGCCGACACCGACAAATTTTGAATAATAGATTTTCATAGAAACCTCCAGATATAGAATTGAACTCTCCAACGCTTTTTCAGTAGAAGTCGTAAAGATCATGCAGAGTTAAAATTTTAGGTATTCCCATCATATCCTATGGAGCGAAGTTCTGTCAACCTTTTAGCAAGATGTGGCTCTTAGCTATCTTATGACCTAGCAAGTTGGTTTATGGTATACTAGGATAATAAAATTCCAAAATTTGAAGACTTGTTTTCATAAATAGAAAGAGGTCAATATGTTTTTTCTCGGACGCCGTCGTGTCTTTATCGGCGAATGCAATGGTCAGGCTGTTTATTATGACCAAAAGACAGGAGAGGCTTTAGCTGCTCCAAAGAGTAAGTTGCTCAATACTGAAAAAGCTGGTGAAACGAATTCTTTTATTCCTGAATTGGTAATTCTCTTACTAGTAGGTGGACCTGCAATTTCGGGCTTCTTTTCCCTCAAGTTTATTGGTGTCTATAACTGGTTCAGTCTAGCCTGTATTCTTCTATTTTGGTTGATGCAGTTTTCCTTGTTGGTTGCTATACTTGAACGAGCACTTTATAAAAATGTTCGAAAGGCCCAGCCAACGACAGAGAAAGTCTTTTTCTTTGCAGCATCTCATAATTTGTTTGTAAAAAACCAGTTTGATCCTAGACAACTGTCTGCTTTACCTTATCGATTTGCCCGCTTTGTAGTAAATATAGTGTCTATCTATTACTTTTTGTATTTCTTGATTCTTCCTCTAAAATTTGGCCAACCGATTGGTGATGAAGGCTATGGTTTGTGGTTTGCTGGCTTGTTATTCTTTTCAGTATTTCTTTTGTATAACCAAAACAATCCAGTTCGCTTTGTGAAGATTATGAGATTATACAGCCAAGGAAAAGTACGATTTAAGGAAGAAGTGGAACATTGAGAAACTATCTTGGGATTCTGCTAAATATCTAGAGAAAATCTTTTAGAAAAACAAAAAAGCCTTGTAAATCAAGGCTTTTTCCTGTTGTTTAGATGCCCCCTGCAGGCTCTTTGAAAGAAACTTAGAAAAATCTAAAATGAAATTATTTCAAAATGGGGTAAAAGCAAAATTTCCCTCCCTACTTTCTCAATTATTCCTAATTTTAGTTCCAAAAAGCTTCAATTCATAATCTAATTATAATATGGGTAATGGGTACTATCTTATTACATTCAGATTTTTGTTCTATTCAAAGAGTTATGTAGGCTTTATGGTTTTAAATAGGTAAAAAGTTGAACTATAGGGAATATTGTGTCATAATAGGTAATAGATGAATAATTAATAGATTGGAAATAATGCTTTCTTACCTTAACAAGTTGAATTGGTTATACATTTTTTCGTCGCAATTGTGTCTATCTCTCGAGTTTAGCTAGTTTTTATAAGCTCTGATTTCGACTCAATAAAACAAATTTCAGAAGTGCAAAAGACAAGATGGTGACATTGCTACAGTCAGTCGCCATGTCTTGCTGGCACAGGCTGTTTGTGCCGTCAGCTATTTACCAGTCAATTTGATCAAAGGGCTTAATTATTATTTTTGAAAGGTCTTTTATGGAAAAAATTCTTTCTTTAGGTCTGACAGGTAAGAAATTACTTGTTCAGGGTTTCTTGTTTGTTCTGCTAGGTCTTATCTTGATGGTCACGGGAACTTGGTTGCCAGTGACGGTTATTCGACTGGTTCTGTTTTTAGCTTGGATAGCAACGGTCTTAGATTTAGTATTACGTATTTTCAAAAAAAGTCAGTCAACGGACACCTTGGGAGTTGCACTGGTTAAATTGTTAGTGATGGGATATTTGCTAGGCTCGAATCTTGCTACTGATGTGCCAATTTATATTTTGGCTCTTGTGATTGGAATTTCTCAGATTTTTCATGCTAGTATCAACCTTGTCACCTATGTTCTCTACCGCAAAAACAAAATTCGACCTCGTTTTCGTTTCTTACTAGATGGTCTCGTACTAGTTTTTCTTGGTGGGACTAGTCTTTTGTCCTCTACGGGAAATTCTGTCTTTCAACTCTTTGTTTTAGGGGCTTATTTTTGCCTTTATGGTGTGTCCAATATCCGTGACGGTTTCTTATTTGAAAAGGAAATTGGGAAAAACCATCTCAAACGTCGTGTCAGAATGAGCTTACCTATTGCCCTAGCCGCTCTCATCCCTGCAAGTACTTTAGCAAAAATCAATAAATTCATGCAGGAAAATGCTGATGAGGAAGAGGAAATCTATCTTGGAATGGTGAAGTTTGGTAAGACAGCAGATCTTGAAATTTTCGTTCATACAGCGGAGACTTCTCTATTTTCAGCTATTGGTCATGTGGACCTTTGTTATCAAGGACGTGTGATTTCTTATGGAAACTATGATCCGTCATCTGAGACCTTATTTGGTATGGTTGGAGATGGTGTTTTATATTTTTGCGACCGTGATAAGTACATTGACTTATGTAAACGGGAGAGTCAAAAAACGCTATTTGGTTACGGAATAGATTTGACACCGGAAATGGAAGAAGCGGTTCAGGAAAAATTAGCTGAATTAAAACAACTAACGATTCCTTGGGAGCCAAGCGCAGATAAAATTAAAACGGAAGATGGTAAGGAAGACTACACCTACGCTTATAAAATCAGACATGAGACGGATGGGGAACTTTATAAATTTATCAAATCTAAGTTTAAATCCTACTTTGTCTTATCTACAAACTGTGTGCTCTTGGCTGATACCATAGTCGGTCAGGCTGGCACCGATATCCTCTCACCCAAAGGATTTATCGCTCCAGGAACTTACCAAGCCTACCTTAATCGAGAGTTTGAAAAACCAAATAGTATAGTCGTATCTAAACATGTTTATTAAGGAGAATTTATGAACTTAGTAAAAAAATACACCCCGTTAATACTTTTTATAGGGCTGGTTGCTCTTGTAATTCTGAATGCATCGAGCTTTATATCAGGAGCAATCTTCTCTCTTTGATGTAATATCAACCTTGATTTATGGTGCTGTTATTGCTTTTGTGCTCAATGTTCCCATGAAAAAAATTGAACAGTACTTAGTTAAATTGAAGGTAAAGGCAGAGTTGCGTCGTCCGATTGCCATGGTACTTGTTTTCCTAGCTCTTATCTTAATCGTGATTGCTCTTTTGGTTTTGGTGCTGCCAACCCTAGCCCAGACTATTAGTCAGCTGGGAACAGTCCTTTCAACAGTCCTTACTCAACTTGGGAAATTGCTAGGCAGCTCGGAATTTGTAACCAAAGACATGTTGTCAACTATCGTATCAGGAATTCAGGGACAGTCTAGCTCTATTAGCCAAGCTTTGATAGGTTTTTTATCAGGTCTGACTAGTAATATCGGCAATATTTTTTCAAGTTTGATGAATGCCTTTTTGATTATAGTCTTCACCTTTTTATTTTTATCCAGTAAGGAACATTTGGCAGCGATGACGAGTCGACTTCTAAAAGTTTTTCTTCCAGAGAAGGTGGTGATAAAGTTGACTTACATTGGACAAGTAGCACTAGAGACTTATGACCAATTTTTGATGAGTCAGCTGATTGAAGCAGTTATCATAGGAGTTATGATAGCGGTTGGTTACAGCGTGTTTGGGATACCCTATGGAGTAATGACAGGTATCTTTGCAGGAGTGCTATCGTTCATTCCTTATGTAGGGCCTATGATTGCTTGTGTTGTGGGAGCGATTTTTATCTTCACAGTGAGTCCTACTCAAGCCTTACTTTCTCTTCTTCTATATCAAGTTATACAGCTGATTGAAGGAAACCTTATTTATCCTAGAGTTGTAGGTCAGTCTATTGGTTTGCCAGCCCTTTTCACGCTTGCGGCTGCTAGTATTGGAGGCAATCTCTTTGGCTTACTTGGGATGATATTCTTTACACCCATATTTGCTGTTATCTATCGATTGGTTAAAGAATTTGTCGTTGCAAAGGAAAATCAGGTAGATTGAGAAAGACTGAATTTAATAAGATATACTAAGAAGAGAGTGAAAGATTCTCTTCTCTTTTATTTCTAAATGACTTGCTCTTGTTCTGTTGCGAAAATTTATGAATTCATAATAGCCCATTTTAATCTCTATGCGGATTGGCCATGTAATATGGGCACAAATTAGTATAGTTTAGTTAATTATAGACTAGCTCTGTACTGTAAAAAACAGTTGGTCTTATCAAATATTGCTAGCAATTGATTGAGAATAAATGATAAGTTTGATAAGGTTGGAAAACCTTTATAATGATTTGCTACAAAAAGTTATTTGACATCAAAAAAGCCTTGAAATCAAGGCTTTTTCCTGTTGTTTAGATGCCCCCTGCATGAATTTGTAAGAACTTTTCATATTGAAAATAAACAAAAGTGTTGAAATATAGCTGATTTTAGGGAAATACTTTTAGGTGTTTTCAATGTCAGGATTTAAAAATGGGGCAAAAGTGGGGCAAAAACGAATGACTCACATTTGGTTTGAAAACCTATAATACCTAATGATTATGCCATACTAGATATATAGTGTTGTTATAAATAAATGTCAGTGCGAGTTCAAATCGGAGGATAAAATGGAAAAACAAATTAATGAAAAAAAAGCCTTGGTTCCCAAAGCTTTTTAATGTTATAAACTCATTAAAATATCCCCCAGTTAGATTTGGAATATTTTTTATTCTGTGTCATATAAAAATAAATAAAATGAATGGTTATAGCTAGAGCTAAAATGGTTGTTATACTCACTACTATTATAGGATTAGAAGCAAAGATTAAAGAGAGAATCAAGGCAGCCAGATAGAGTGTCGCTTGGACACAGTAGTAACTTTTCGAATAGCGAAGATAGTGTTTGTTATGGGGCCCATTTACTAGGACAGCAGCTTGAAAGAGGCCAAATCCGATATAAGAGAAGCTGGTTGCAAAGAGACGATTAGCTTCAGGATTCAGAAGAAAACTCATCGATACAGTCATCATCATAAGCCCAATGAAAATAGGATAGTGACTGTAAATTAGAAATAGCCCCTTTTGATTAGATTTTTCATCAATAGCATGGTCGAATTGACCAAAATAAAACAAGAACAGAGAAATCATAATAATGAAATAAAGAACCGAATAAATCGAGAAATTCTCGATTGTAAAGAAGTTAGCTAGCTCCGTAATCATCTCTCCAAACATAATAATGACAAGAAGGGAGATGCGCTCGATTAAATGGGGGAGATTTACCTGGTAAAGCTTATCTTTATTAAGCAAGATACTTGGCATAATAAATGTTAGCAGAATACTAGCAAATAAGACAGAGACTCCAACGTAAATAGGAAGAAGAGCTGCTAAATAGACTCCTAAACTTCCTAGACCTGTTATCCATAGAAAACCTTTGATACTTTCCCGATGAACATCATCGGTTGATTTTCTAAAAAATTCAACCAAATATTGAAAAAATAAGGTAAGGGTTAATGTACCAATAGCCCAACAGAGATAATGAAAATATTGTTGCCAATCAGGTCCAATCATATTGGCTATAAAGAGTAAAATTCCCATTTTGATAAACATGATTACTATGTTAAATAAAGAGTTCTTTCCATAGCGATTGGTATAATCGGTTTGAATCATCCAGGAATCGATGAGAAGCAAAGAAGCAATGAAAAAATCAAGGAAAGAATTCCAAGTCAAAATACCGTTATGAAGATGGTCGATTAAAGTAGTTACTTTTGAAATTGCAAAAACAAAAACTAGGTCATAAAAAAGTTCTGAAAATTCTACACGTTTATGTTTAATAAGAGTTGTCATCTTAAGTCCTTTCTATTCTAGAAGTACAATTTATTATAACAGAAAATGGTAATGAGAGAAAAGGATATGCTTAAATAACTTTATGTGGCGCGAATTGTCAAAACCTTGACTTCTTTTGTCATTTACTTGAAAAAGCAACCCTGACGAGTTGATTAAAATCCTATTAAAAATTAACTTTGTCAGGATCATCCTGAGTTTTGATGCCTTGAATCTTATCCAAGACCGCCATATCTTCCTCTGATAAGTCGAAGCCGAAGATATCCAAGTTAGCTTTTATATTTTTAGGTGTCACAGACTTAGGTAGTGGCAAGAAACCTTTTTGAAGGCTCCAACGCAGAGCAACTTGTGCCACAGATTTACCGTTACGTTCAGCCACTGCTTCAACATCTTCATTTCCAAAAATACCACCTGTACCTAGTGGACTATAGGCTTCAAGAAGGATATCGCGCTCTTGGCAATAGGCAACTAAGTCTTTTTGGTCACAACCTGGAGCCAAGAGGATTTGATTGACATGTGGCACAATTTCAGCTGTTTCAAGAAGAGCTTCTAGGTGATGTTGCATAAAGTTAGACACACCGATAGCACGCACCTTACCTTCTTTGTAGGCTTCTTCCATTGCCTTCCAAGCGCCTGCATTACCAGACTTCCAAGCATCATTCTCACGAAGCGCCTTTGGATTAGGCCAATGGATAAGCAAAAGATCCAAATAATCCACACCAAGTCTTTCGAGAGACTCATCGATAGAAGTCTTAGCCAACTCGTAATCGTGCTTATCATTCCAAAGTTTGGTAGTTAGGAAAATATCCTCACGTGCCAAATCACTATCAGCAATCGCCTTACCTACAGAAACCTCGTTACCGTAAATTTGTGCGGTATCAATATGTGTGTAACCCGCCTTAAGTGCGAAGCTAACGCTGTTATAGGCTTCTTCGCCTTCAGCAATTTGCCAAGTTCCAAAACCAATTTTAGGAATAGCAACCCCATTTGCAAGTGTATATGTTTCCATGATTTTCACCTTTTCTTTTTTTAATAGTACTATCTTAAATAAGATAAGGCAAAAATGCAAAGATTTGCTACGGCTATTATTATGAATAGTTCCTTACTTCTTTTTCCGATGTTCGTAACAGCCTTTGGAGATATTATTACTTGGGAAGAGAATGAATTTGTTGGTATTGTAAAATAAAATCTTCAAGACTGCGACATTATTATCAAGAGCCTGAAATATATTCTTCAGTATTTAGATAACTCATATGTGACTGATAACTTTGAACTGGATTTATATAGACAGTCTGTGTTAAAACATGGTCCCTTGTCTTATAACCAATGACTAGCATTAGGAGGCTTTAAAGATATGGAACATATGGATAAGGTAAAAACCTTGGAGCACATTTACCTCATGTACCAACTCACAGGCGGAGTAATGGATGATTGATAATAAGTAACCACCATGAGGTGTTTTTTTCTATTAAATCGAGGTGTTAGATAAATGAGAGTGGGACAGAAATCGGTAATTCGTTAGAATTCGATTTCGTCGTCCCACCTCCGCACAGTTGAGTAGGGCTGTAAAAGCTGATGAAATCAGCGTAGTAGAGCCCACTCAACCACTGCGTCTTGCTCTACAATCCAAAGACAATTGAGAGGCTAGGACTTTTGTCCCAGACTCTATTTTGTAAATATAAACTTTTTGGTACAAAATTTGGTATAAAAAACAAAATGACAAGCAAAAAAGCCTTAATTTTAAGGCTTTTTCCTGTTGATTTAGATGCCCCCTGCAGGGCTCGAACCTGCGACCCATAGATTAAGAGTCTACTGCTCTACCAACTGAGCTAAGGAGGCAAATAAAAAGCTGTATTGGTGCCGAAACTTCACGGTTTGTATTGAACCCGCGCAATTAAGCAGGTGGGCAACTCGCTCTAACTGAAGCTGTTTCCGTGTGAGACGGCCTACATGCTGTTAGAAGACTTTTGTTTCCCTAATAATACAAAAAATAGTCGGTCAACACTTAAGTGTGAGGTCGTACACCACAGCGTTTCTATGTTTATATAATACCACTTTTTCAAAAAAAATCAAGGGGTAAATGTAATTATTTGGAAAGGATTTCACAAATTTCGTAATTTATCAATAGTTTCCTTGCGCTGAGCTAGGGCTCGTTCGTATTTTCCAGTATCTTCTGGTGAGAAATAGCTATGGTCGCGAATTTTTTCTGGCAAATAATCTTGCTTGACCCAGTGGCCAGGATAGCTATGAGGATAGAGGTAGTTTTGAGCATTGCCTAGCTCCTTGCTACCGCTATAGTGACCATCTCGCAGGTGTCTTGGAATTGGTAAGTGACCAGACGTTTTAAGGTCGGCCAGAGCCTTATCCATAGCCACATAGGCTGTGTTGGACTTTGGCGAGAGTGCCAAATCAATGACGACATTGGCAATGAGGATACGAGCTTCTGGGAATCCAATTCTCTGTGCAGCATCCAAAGCAGTTACGGTATGGAGCTGGGCATCGGGATTAGCCAAGCCGATATCTTCATAAGCAATCACCGTCAAACGGCGTGCCAGGCTAGGAAGGTCACCAGCTTCAATCAAGCGGGCAGCGTAGTGGAGACTGGCATCCACATCAGAGCCACGGATGGATTTCTGGAGAGCAGATAGAACATCATAGTGTCCGTCTCCATCCTTGTCCATAGTGATGTAGCTTCTCTGAAGACTATTTTCCATGATGTCAAGCGTGATATGGCGGACACCGTCATCATTTTCTGGGGTGGAGAGAACTGCCAAATCAAGCGAATTGAAGGCAGAACGGAGGTCTCCATTGGTAGATGTTGCGATAAAATCAAGGGCATCATTATCTAACTCAACAGGGAAATCAAAGCCACGTTCAGGATCAGTCAGGGCGATTTGAATGGCTTCTTTGACATCTTGGTTAGACAGAGGTTCTAGTTCAAAAATCTGAACACGACTGCGGATGGCTGGAGTGACAGAAAAGAAAGGATTTTCAGTTGTCGCCCCAATCATGATAACCAATCCACTTTCCAAGAGAGGAAGGAGGAAGTCTTGCTTAGTCTTGTCGAGACGGTGGATTTCGTCTAGTAGCAATACAAGCCCTCCTGAGAATTTAGCTTCCTCGGCGATTTCTTGGAGACGTTTTTTGCTATCAACTGTCGCATTAAAGGTCCGAAAGGCATACTTTGTCGTTCCAGCGATGGCCGAAGCGATACTGGTTTTTCCGATGCCTGGAGGTCCATAGAGAATCATGGATGATAGGCGATTGGCCTCCACCATGCGACGGATGATTTTACCTGGGCCCACCAGATGCTCCTGACCGATGACCTGATCGATGGTTTTTGGGCGCATACGAAGTGCGAGATTGTCTGGCATAGCAGTCCTTTCTAACATGGATTTTCTGATACTAATGTGGTAATATGGTAGTATCTATTTTAGCATATTTCCGAGTATTCGGGGCGATTTAAGAGTCGTATAGAAAGAGGACAAAATGGCAACATACGGATTTTTAGATGTTTTACAAGAAGAGTTGGACAAAAACTTTCCTTTTGATTATGAGATTAGTTGGGATAAGCGCAATCATGCGGTAGAAGTGAGCTTTTTACTAGAAGCACAAAATCCTGCAGGAGTGGAGATGCTGGATGAGGATGGAGAGGTGTCGTCAGACGATATCCTTTTTGAAGAAGCGGTGCTTTTTTACAACCCTGCCAAGTCAACTGTTAATGAAGAAGACTATCTCACGGTCATCCCTTACCTACCGAAGAAAGGTTTTTCTCGTGAATTTTTAGCTTATTTTGCGCTATTCCTTAAAGATACTGCAGAGGTTGGACTAGATGCCCTCATGGACTTTTTGGAAGACCCAGAAGCAGAAGAATTCGTCATGGAATGGAACCAAGAAGTCTTTGAAGAAGGGAAAGCAGGCTTGGAAGAGGGAGAATTTTATCCTTATCCGAGATATTAGAAAATATTCTAAGTGGACATTTTTAAATAATGAATTCAAGGAGAAGGGGGAGACTATGCTAGAAAAAGTCAAACAGTTTTTCAGGAGAAGGTCAGCTAAAACTGAGCCGTCAGTTGATATTCTTTCCCGCAATCGCTTTGCGGATCTAGATTTCGAGAGAGTATTGAAGTCAGGAACTCGTCGCCTTGTTAATGAGGAAGGACGCTATGCTGAGGATGGGAAAATCACAGAACTTGAATTTCCTGAAGATTTTGCGGAATTTGAATTTCTAGTTGGTTTTAAGACGGAAGAGGAAGAGCAGTTTCAGCAACTATTAGCTCGTTTAAATAGTATTGATAATGCCATTCAGTCCCATTTGGAAAGCGAGTTGCAACAACCCATCCCTCAGTATGCTAAGGATCTAGGCTATACTCAGAAGAGGTGGGAGAAAACCTTTTACTTCCATCCTTGGATATTAAGTTTTGAGGAAAACTCGCCTAATCTTCGCTATGTTGCAGATTATGTAAATGATGAGTTTACGGTTTATTTTGCTAAAAAACATGGTAGATGGCAGGCGTACTGGGATGCAGAGTGCCAAAAAGTAATCGAAGAAAGCTAGCTCGTATTTTCCTAGAGAGTAATTGTTATCATAGAAAAGAGTAAATATCATGGAATTATTAGATAGCAGAATGGATTTCCAAGGTTGCAAGATTGCCTTGATTTGTGGGGATAAGGTCTTGACTATCTTACGTGATGACAAGGACGATATCCCTTGTCCCAACATGTGGGAGTTGCCAGGTGGTGGTCGTGAAGGAAACGAAAGCCCTTTCGAGTGCGCAGCGCGTGAAGTTTATGAGGAATTGGGAATTCATTTAGATGAAGACTGTCTGCTTTGGAGCAAGATTTATCCTAGCGTAATCTTTAAAGACAAGCAATCGGTCTTTATGGTTGGTCAGCTAAGACAAGAACAATTTGACAATATTACCTTTGGGAATGAAGGACAGGCCTATAAACTGATGCCTATTGAGGAGTTTTTGAAGTCTAAACAGGCAGTGCCTCAGCTACAGGGGAGATTGAGGGATTATTTGGAGGAAGGTTTATGATAACACTTGTTCGAGCGGGAGCAGAGGATTTAGAAACTATTATTGCAATTCAGAGAGCCAGCTTTAAGGCTGTCTATGACAAATACCAAGATGAATACGATCCTTACCTGGAGGACCGCGAACGAATCAAGTGGAAACTGGCAGAACGTCCTAATAGCTATTACTACTTTGTGAAAAAAGATGAAGAAAAGATTGGTTTTTTACGAGTTCAGACCAATGAAGAGTTGACAGAAGCTTGGTTGGGAACAGTAGCTATTTTGCCCCAGTATCAAGGGAAAGGATATGGATCTAAAGGTTTAAGTTTGCTGGAAAAAGAATTTACAACCATCACACAGTGGGATTTGTGTACGGTATTACAGGATAAAGGTATGGTTGCTTTCTATGAGAAGAATGGCTACCATCAAACCCATATTGAGCCTGAAAAAGAAGGCATGGATATGGTATACATGAAAAAATGGATAGAGAAATAGAAAGGATAGTTCAGTTAAATTTCTAAACTGAACTCGCCCTAAACACTGTGCCAAAAAGATAAACTTTTCTTAGACACAAGCGTCTTCAGAGAGTTTCCTATTTTGGCTTTGTGTTTTACGGGCTTGGTATCTTAATGATGGAAACATGGCAAGAGTTAAAGATTACAGTAAAGCGTGAGGGAGAGGAGTTGGTTTCCAACCTCTTGATTGAGCTGGGGGCGCAAGGGGTCGCGATCGAAGACAGCATGGACTATGTGGGGAATGTCGATCGATTCGGTGAGATTTTACCAGAGGTTGAGCAACAAGAAGAAATCGTGGTGACGGCCTACTACCCGGAAACGGTTGATGTAGCAGCGGTTGAAGCGGATTTGCAGACTCGCTTAGCAGAATTGACAGATTTTATAGATCTGGGCGAAGTCAAGATTGGCACGACTGCCTTAGCTGAGGAAGATTGGGCCGACAATTGGAAGAAATACTATGAACCAGCTCGCATTACTCATGACTTGACCATCGTGCCATCATGGACAGACTATGATGCGACTACTGGAGAAAAGATTATCAAGCTAGATCCAGGCATGGCTTTTGGTACTGGGACGCATCCAACTACTAAGATGAGCCTCTTTGCCTTGGAGCTGGTCCTTCGTGGTGGCGAAACGGTGCTGGATGTGGGGACAGGTTCAGGGGTTCTCTCCATTGCCAGCTCGCTTCTTGGTGCCAAGGAGATTTTTGCCTATGATCTCGATGATGTGGCGGTTCGCGTCGCTCAGGAAAATATTGAGCTCAATCCTGGTATGGAAAATATCCATGTGGCGCCAGGTGATTTGCTTAAGGGTGTGGAGATTGAAGCAGATGTTATCGTGGCTAATATCTTGGCGGATATCCTCATTCATCTGACAGACGATGCTTATCGTTTGGTCAAGGATGAAGGCTACCTGATCATGAGTGGGATTATCAAGGACAAGTGGGACATGGTGCGCGAGTCGGCTGAGTCAGCTGGATTTTTCCTTGAAACTCACATGATTCAAGGAGAATGGAATGCCTGTGTCTTTAAGAAAACCAAGGATATTTCAGGTGTGATTGGAGGCTAGCATGCAGCAGTATTTTGTTAAAGGCAGTGCAATCTCTCCTGTCACCATTGAGGACAAGGAAACCAGCAAGCACATGTTTCAGGTCATGCGCCTGAAAGAAGATGACGAGGTGACCTTAGTCTTTGATGATGGTATCAAGCGCTTGGCGCGTGTGCTAAATGTGGAAGCTCGTCAGTTTGAGTTGGTTCAAGAATTGGCTAACAATGTTGAACTGCCAGTCCAGGTGACTATCGCATCAGGATTTCCCAAGGGAGACAAGCTGGAGTTCATCACTCAAAAAGTGACGGAACTGGGTGCCAGTCAGATTTGGGCCTTTCCTGCCGACTGGTCAGTTGCCAAGTGGGATGGTAAGAAATTGGGCAAAAAAATTGAAAAACTGGAAAAAATCGCCCTTGGAGCAGCCGAGCAAAGCAAGCGTAACTTCGTTTCAAGCATCAAGCTGTTTGAGAAAAAAGCAGACTTTCTAGCCCAGCTGGATCAGTTTGACCGCATCGTGGTGGCCTATGAAGAGTCAGCAAAAGAAGGAGAAGTCGCTGCGCTCTTGCAAGCAGTCACTGGTCTTGAAAAAGGAGCCAAAATGCTCTTTATCTTTGGCCCAGAAGGCGGTCTCTCACCAGCAGAAATTGAAAGTTTTGAAGCTAAAGGAGCAGTCTTGGCAGGGCTTGGCCCTCGTATTTTACGAGCAGAAACAGCACCGCTTTATGCCTTATCAGCCATCAGTGTATTACTAGAATTAGAGAAATAAGAGGAAGAAGATGGAACAAAAACACCGTTCAGAATTTCCTGAAAAGGAACTTTGGGACTTAACAGCCCTATATCAAGACCGTGAGGATTTCTTACGTGCGATAGAGAAGGCGCGTGAAGACATCAATCAATTTAGTCGTGACTACAAGGGCAATCTTCACACTTTTGAAGATTTCGAGAAGGCCTTTGCGGAATTGGAACAAATCTACATTCAGATGAGCCATATTGGCAACTATGGTTTTATGCCTCAGACGACGGACTATAGCAATGAAGATTTTGCCAATATCGCCCAAGCTGGGATGGACTTTGAGACAGATGCCAGCGTAGCCTTGACTTTCTTTGATGACGCCTTGGTAGAAGCAGACGAGGAAGTCTTGGACCGATTGGGTGAGTTGCCACATTTGACAGCAGCTATTCGTCAGGCCAAAATCAAAAAAGCCCACTATCTTGGGGCTGATGTGGAGAAGGCCTTGACCAATCTGGGTGAAGTTTTCTACAGTCCACAGGATATTTACACCAAGATGCGAGCTGGGGATTTCGAAATGGCTGACTTTGCAGCCCATGGAAAAACCTACAAAAATAGCTTTGTGACCTATGAAAATTTCTACCAAAATCACGAGAACGCTGAGGTTCGTGAGAAATCATTCCGTTCCTTCTCAGATGGACTACGTAAGCACCAAAATACTGCAGCGGCAGCTTATCTAGCCCAAGTCAAGTCTGAAAAACTCTTGGCGGATATGAAGGGATACGACTCAGTCTTTGACTATCTTCTAGCTGAGCAAGAAGTAGATCGTGCTATGTTTGATCGTCAGATTGATCTCATCATGAAGGACTTTGCGCCAGTTGCTCAGCGATATCTCAAGCATGTTGCCAAGGTGAATGGTCTTGAGAAAATGACCTTTGCTGATTGGAAATTGGATTTGGACAGTGCTCTTAATCCAGAGGTTAGCATTGATGATGCCTACGATTTGGTCATGAAGTCTGTCGCACCGTTGGGGCAAGAATACTGTCAAGAAATCGCTCGTTATCAGGAAGAACGCTGGGTGGACTTTGCTGCCAATAGTGGCAAGGATTCTGGTGGCTATGCAGCTGATCCATACCGTGTGCATCCTTATGTTCTCATGAGCTGGACAGGTCGTTTGAGCGATGTTTATACCTTGATTCATGAAATCGGGCATTCTGGTCAATTTATCTTTTCAGACAATCACCAAAGCTATTTTAACGCCCACATGTCGACCTACTATGTCGAAGCACCATCAACCTTTAATGAATTACTTTTAAGTGATTACTTGGAACACCAATCTGACGATCCGCGTCAAAAACGCTTCGCTCTTGCTCACCGCTTGACAGATACCTACTTCCATAACTTTATTACCCACCTCTTGGAAGCAGCCTTCCAACGTAAGGTTTATACACTGATTGAAGAAGGGGAAACCTTTGGAGCAAGCAAACTCAACAGCATTATGAAGGAAGTTTTGACAGATTTCTGGGGAGATGCTATTGAAATTGACGACGATGCGGCACTCACTTGGATGCGCCAAGCTCACTACTACATGGGCTTGTATAGTTATACTTACTCTGCCGGTCTTGTAATTTCAACTGCGGGTTACCTCCATCTGAAACATTCGGAAACTGGAGCTGAAGATTGGCTCAATCTCCTCAAATCAGGGGGTAGTAAGACACCGCTTGAGTCAGCTATGATTATCGGTGCTGATATTTCAACAGACAAACCACTTCGTGATACCATCCAGTTCTTGTCTGACACAGTTGACCAGATTATCGCCTATAGTGCCCAGTTGGGAGAATAAAATCATAAAAGTGCAATAATAGAATTATATTGTTGAGATTTTAGAATGACATTTATTTTTGGTGGTGATTAAAAAAATATTGAAGCAGGAATAGTATTGGTATTCTCTGTACTTTTATTTATACTATATAATAAGATTGCCCTAAAAATAGCTGAAGTCTGTACTCCTAAATACTCTCCTGAGAAGGAGTGATGTAGAGAGTACAGATGAAGAGTTACTCATTTTATTTTGAAATATAAGTAAATATGTTAAAATTAATAATGTAAACGTTTTTTAAAGAAAGGTTAATTTTATGAAAAAGGAACAAGTGCTGATTGGTTTGGGAGTTGCAACTGCAATAGTAACTGCTTTTAATGGTCATGTCCAAGCAGATGAGGTTACAAATAAACAATCGACTAAAACTACTGTCAGTCAATCAGAGACCAAAAAGGATGTTGAAGTTTCAGAATCAGATGTAAAAAATGCAGAAGTAAAACTGAATCAAACAATTGAGGAAGAAAAGAATGCTCAGAAGATTGTTGATAAAACGCAACAAGAGTATGCATCTGCTGTAACAAATAAGAACAAAGCAGATGACGCTTTGAAACAAGCTCAAGAATTTGCTAAGCAAGCTACACCTGAGAAAATTAGAAATGCAGAAAAGGATCTTGCCGCAAAACAAGTAACTGTCAAGAAAGCTGAAGAAAATTTGGCTGGAGCAAAAAAAGGTGAGAAACAAGCTCAGACAAGTGTTGAGAACCAACAAACAGTTGTTAATAAGGCAAAAACTCAGGTTGATCAAAGAGCAGTAGACGTAAAAAAGGCACAAGACAAAGTAAGAGTAGCAGAGAATTCTTTTGATTGGAATACATTACGTGATATTCAGCAAGCAACTGGGAAATTGGATGCGAAGGTGAAAGCTGACCAAGCTAAAGTGAGTTCTTTAACTAGTGAGTTCTCAAAAGCACAACAAGAAAGAAAAGCACTTGTAGAAAGAGGAAATAAGAACCGTTCTACTCTTGAAAAAAATTTAAAATCGGCTGGTTCTGAATATCTGACAGTTACGGTTCCTCACGAGATTCAATCAAATTCTGTTAGCGAGAGTGATTCCAAGACTCCTCCACTTGATGAAAAAACTTTCGTGGGAAGTGATGGGAAGACATATTATGTTGCTGCAAACGAAGATGTGAATTTTAGCGGAGAAAGAACAGAAACTATCGTAGTTTCATCTAAAGATTATGTCAACGTTCCTCATGTTGTCGATTATAAAAAAGTTTCTGAAGAAGTTCGTAAATATTTAATTGAATTGCGTAGAATCAATGGTATTGATATTCCAGTGCCAGCTGTGACTGATAAAGCCCTGAGATATGCAAAAGCGAGAGCAAATGAAATGGTGGCAAATAATAAATTGTCACATGATACAAAATTGAAAAATCAAGATTTTGGTTTTAAGGACGCAACAGAAAATGCTACAGCTGGTTCGGTTCCAGAAAAGAGTGTATTAAGTGAAAAAGAACTTGCTTATAAAGCGGTCCTATCTTACTTTAATGATTATAGAAATGCCTCGTTATATGGCTCATCAGATCCAAAAGAAGCGCATAGACGTAACTATGGTCATAGAATTCCCTTGCTAGCAGCTTCTGGGACAGGGATGGCTGTCGGAGCATCCTCTAGCGAAAAAACAAGCTATGGCAATTATGGAGTGTTAACATTTATTAGTGAAAATAAAGATGTTTATGGAATACTTCCTTCTGGAGCTAAAGGGTATAGTAGTTATTTTTTAGCAAAAGCGGAAAATAAAGATAGTAATCCAGATTATAGCGAATTTTACTTTAATGGGAAACGAGTAAAATTCTTACCTAAAATAACCTTCCGTTATGTTTGGAATGAAATCACACATCCTAAAAATCCAGCCTATACTAAAGCTAAAGATGCTTTGGACAATTTTAATCGAAAACAAAGAAATGAAGAGGCCGTAGTAAATGAAAAAATATCGTCTCTCAGCAAGAATCTGACCATTGCTAAAACTAATTTGAATAAAGATCAAAAAGAGCTGGGTAAAACGAAGAAACATCTTACAGATTTAACTAAACAAAATGAAGCTAAGTTAAACGTTTTGAAATCAGCACAAGAAGCATTGAGTAAACAACAAACTTTGCTGAGTGCTGCTAAAACTGAGTTTTCGAAACAAGAGACTGAACTAAATCGATTGAAAGGAGTCAAAAACGATAAAATAAAATTCGTTAAGACTGCTGAACAATCACTTAAAAATGCTAAAAAAGAGTTGGATACAGCACATCAATATGTTACAAATCTCAAAAATGCTCCGAAAAATCTCCAGGATGCTAAAAAACAATTGATTAGAGCTAAACAAAAGGTTGAGGAATCTAAAAAAGCACTCGATAATGCCAATGTTAAATTAAAACTTGCTAATGCTAAAAAAGAGGCTGCTAAAAAGGAATATACGAAAGTATCTAAAGCATATAAACAATATTTATTGTTAAAACAAAAAGCGGCTTCAAAAGGAAGTTGGATTCAATCCTCTGGTCGTTGGTGGTACAGACACAACAATGGTTCCTATACAACTAATGGTTGGGAACTAATCGACAGTACATGGTATTATTTTGACAGTTCAGGATGGATGCAAACAGGCTGGGTAAAAACAGGCGGTTCATGGTATTATCTTAATTCTTCAGGTGCAATGAAAACAGGCTGGGTAAAAACAGGTGGATTATGGTATTACCTCAATTCTTCGGGAGCAATGCAAACAGGTTGGTTTAGTGTCTCAGGAAAATGGTACTATGCATATGGTTCAGGTGCCTTAGCAATCAGTACAACTACACCAGATGGCTATAAAGTGAATTATAACGGGGAATGGATCAGATAGACAAATTAAAAGTTATATAATGTTACTTAGTATGTATTATTTAAGGTATTTGTAAAGAATTACAAATGAATATAGGTTACCAATTATAACAGATTTTGAGAACAATTTTAAAACAAGAATAATAGTCAACACCTTTTTAGAATGTATAGGTCGAATAGTTCACAATTTAAGAAAAAATTGAAATTAATTTTTCAATCATGTTTCCAAGCACATTTCTTGAAACCCTTTCCTTCTTCTGATAGACTAATACATAGTTTGAAAAAGGAGACTTAACATGAAAAAATTTGTTGCTGAATTAATCGGTACTTTTATGCTTGTGTTCATCGGAACAGGAGCTGTTGTTTTTGGAAATGGTGTTGAGGGACTTGGACACCTTGGAATTGCTCTTGCCTTTGGTTTGGCAATCGTAGTCGCAGCCTTCTCAATCGGAACTGTTTCAGGTGCTCACTTGAACCCAGCTGTTTCTATCGCTATGTTTGTGAACAAACGTTTGTCATCTTCAGAGCTTGTAAACTACATTCTTGGTCAAGTGGTTGGTGCTTTCCTTGCATCTGGATCTGTATTCTTCCTCTTGGCGAATTCAGGTATGTCAACTGCAAGTCTTGGTGAAAATGCCTTGGCAAACGGTGTAACTGTCTTTGGTGGTTTCTTGTTTGAAACAATCGCAACCTTCTTGTTTGTTTTGGTGATCATGACTGTCACTTCAGCAAGCAAAGGGAATGGTGCAATCGCTGGTTTGGTGATCGGTTTGTCATTGACAGCTTTGATTCTAGCTGGCTTGAACATCACTGGACTTTCAGTAAACCCAGCTCGTAGCTTGGCTCCTGCTGTTTTGGTAGGTGGCGCAGCTCTTCAACAAGTTTGGATTTTCATCCTTGCACCAATCGTTGGTGGAGTTCTTGCAGCCCTTGTTACTAAAAACTTCCTTGGAACTGAAGAATAATTGAAACTTAAAAAGCCTTGCTCCTCATTTTGAGGAACAGGGCTTTTTCGTATTATACTCTTCGAAAATCTCTTCAAACCACGTTAGCTTCACCTTGCCGTATGTATGGTTACTGACTTCGTCAGTTTCATCTACAACCTCAAAACAGTGTTTTGAGCTGGCTTCGTCAGTCTTATCTACAACCTCAAAGCAGTGCTTTGAGCAACCTGCGGCTAGCTTCCTAGTTTGCTCTTTGATTTTCATTGAGTATGAGTTTAACGGTTGTCAATTTTTTCTGGATAGAGGTCGTGTTGAAAGAGGCGTTGTTCTGCCAAGCCTTCATACTTGGTTCCAGGCTTACCGTAGTTATAGTAGGGGTCGATTGAGATGCCACCGCGAGGAGTAAATTTCCCCCAAACCTCCAAGTAGCGAGGGTCTAGCAAGTTGACCAAGTCTTTACCGATGGTGTTGATACAGTTTTCGTGAAAATCTCCGTGGTTTCGGTAGCTAAAGAGGTAGAGTTTGATGGATTTAGATTCGACACAGAGCTTGTCAGGAATGTAGGAAATATAAATCGTCGCAAAGTCTGGCTGAGCAGTGATGGGACAAAGCGAGGTAAATTCAGGGCAGTTGAACTTGATAAAATAGTCATTTTCCACATGACGATTGTCAAAAGATTCCAGGACTTCTGGTTGATATTCGAAAATGTAGTTGGTTTCTTTGTTGCCGAGGAGGCTGAGGTTTTTCATTTCTTCTTGTTGTGACATGATTTTTTTCTTTCTAATCTTAAACACCACGTTGGTTATCGTAGAGGAGGGTATGAAGTTGGGGAAGGACGCGAACATTGCCCCAGCTGTCGTCAGCAGCGACACGTTCCCATAGTTCTTTGAGGCGGTCTAGTTGGTCTTGGACAATATTGCCTGTAGCCTTGGGCTCAGGATTTCCAGCTGATAAGAAGAGGACATCTGGTTGGTAGCGTTCTTGAATGCCTTTGGCAAAGGCTAGATCTGCATCATCAAAGACAGGGATTTTAAAGGTGATCTTGTCTGGATCCAGTTGGGAAACGATAAAGTCCAAGGTTTCAAAGTTGACTTCCATCTTGGATGAAGGAGGTTTGGGACTCAAGGTCACCTGGTCGATGTCTTTTAACCAATGTTGCCAGCGGGAGCCTTGGGTTTCAACAGCCAGAGTAACACCACGTTGCTTGAGCTTGGTGACTAACTCGGCCATGTTGGCAGCTAGGATGGCAGGATTTCCTCCAGACAGGGTTACATAGTCGTAGCTTCCTAGTTTGTCTAACTCAGCGATCACTTCATCAGCTGTCATACGAGTAGGCTTCTCAGAACCATCCCAAGTAAAGGCAGAATCGCACCAGTCGCAGTGGTAGTCACAACCAGCAGTGCGGACAAACATGGTTTTCTGCCCAATAGCACGGCCTTCACCTTGAAAGGTTGGACCAAAAATTTCCAGAACTGGTAGTTTGAGGACACATTCTTTAGTCATCTAACCACTCCCGTCTAAACTCCGCAAAGGCAGTCGGAGTCTCATAGAGGCGAACGTATTCTAGGCGAAGACCGCGCTCATCTGGCAACTCTTGGCTCATGGTTTGGAAAATCCAGTAAACCATATTTTCAGCGGTTGTATTCATGTAGGGTAGGGTTTCATTGAGATAACGATGATCCAAGTGGGGCTCTAAGTAGTTCTTGTAGATTTGTTTGATATCCCCAAAATCGTAGGTCATGCCACGTTCATCTAAAAATCCACTGACTGCGATTTGCAGATGATAAGTATGGCCGTGCAGGGATTTGCATTTCCCCTCATAGTGAAAGAGGTGGTGGGCAGCATCAAAGGTAAATTCTTTGGAGACTAAGGTTCTGTGAGGATTGTAGACAAGAGATTCCCCAGTTTCTTGTTTGATTTCTTTGGGGGCAAAAAACATCAGGCCTCTCCTTTCTGCGAGAGATAAACCTCTAAACCATGTTGGCGTAGATGGCAGGCAGGACAATCCCCACAACCAGTACCGATAATGCCATTATAGCAGGTCAAGGTCTTCTCACGAACGTAGTCAAAGGCACCGAGTTGGTCGGCTAATTCCCAAGTTTCTGCCTTGTCTAGCCACATGAGAGGCGTTTGGATCACAAAGTCGTAATCCATGGCAAGGTTGAGGGTCACATTGAGCGATTTGACAAAGACATCACGGCAGTCAGGATAGCCTGAGAAGTCTGTTTCACACACTCCTGTCACGATATCTGTAATTCCAAGCTGCTTGGCAAGGACTGCCGCAAAGGACAGAAAGAGATGATTGCGACCGTCAACGAAGGTATTAGGAACCTCTCCTTCTTTTTGCTCAATTTCTAGATCTGAAGTCAAGGCATTTTCAGTAATTTGTCCTAGCAGAGACATATCTAGGATATGATGACGAATTCCTTGTTCCTCAGCGATTTCTTTGGCAACTTGAATTTCGAGATGGTGGCGTTGGCCATAGGCAAAGGTAACGGCTTCGACCTTTTCATAGTGTTGCTTGGCCCAAAAGAGGCAGGTTGTTGAATCTTGACCGCCACTAAAGACGACCAAGGCTGATTGACGTTTCATAGTACTCCTTCCAAAATGGGAAATGTTCAGAGCACGCAAAAAGCTCCCTAGAGGGAGCTAAAAAATACCAAGTAGAGGTTTTTTTTAGCGATGGCATGTCCCAAACATCGTGATATTCTAGTTACAGTCTAGCATATTTTTTGAAAAATGGCAAAGGACAAGAAAAAAGAGACCAAATGGATGCACTTGGTCTCTCCTTCTATTAACTCAATTCATCAACGATTGCCTTGATTTGTTCTGCAGTGTGAACACCTGCAACTTGTTTGACGACTTGTCCATCTTTTTTGAAAAGAAGAGTAGGGATAGACATGATACCGAATGAACGAGCTGTATTTGGATTTTCATCAACGTCCATTTTAACAATCTTCAAGACATCTTCTGAAAGTTCTTCAGACAATTTGTCCAAGATTGGACCTTGCATACGACATGGACCACACCAAGTTGCCCAGAAGTCTACCAAGACCAATCCGTCTTTAGTTTCTTGTTCAAATGTTGCGTCTGTAATTGCTTTTGCCATAGTATTTCTCCTTTTTAGTTATATTGGCTTAAATCTTGTTTCATGAGATAGAAGAAGACATCTCCATAAGTCCCATGGTAGTCCAAATCATGCCCCTTGTAGGTTACTTTTTGGACAGGGTAGTAGTCTGCGACACTGATCAGGCAGGCATGTTGAGAACGTTCAAATTCTTCGTATGACTCAAAGGTCATTGTTCTCTCTTGCTTGCTGGCATCAAGATAGGTGATTTCAATCATAGGATTCTCCTTTGCTAAATCATGTTTTCATTTTACTCCTTGAAAAAAGGAATGTCAAGAAAAATGATTGCGCACGCAAGTTTTTTAAAAAAATATGTTAGGCCAACCAGTTTGATTTTGTTGCTAAGCTTTCTTCAACAGCTGTTTGTAAATAAGCCAAGGTAGTCTGTCCTTCGCTTGTCAGGCAGATAAAACTAGCTCGCTTGTCCTGGTCGCAGCATCTCCGACTAAGTAAGCCGCAGTTTTTTGCTTCTAAGCGAGCCACCATCCGTGAAACAGCACTAGGGCTCAGGTGGAGTTTGTCTGGCAAGTCGATTTGTCGTAGGGATTTGCCTTCAGCCTGATTTAGAAAGTGCAAGAGGTAAAATTCTTTGAGTGTCAAGGTTTGTTCACTCTGCTCAGCGATGGTCTCTTCTAAAATAGCTTCTAGCTCTACTTGCCTACGGTTGAAGTCAAACCATTTTTCTAAGTAAGTCATGTCCATCTCCTTTCCCTCTATAATAGTGTAATCATACTAGTGCATCTATGATGCTTGCGCACGCAATTAGTATACACCTTTTTGGCTTGGATAGCAAGAAGGATGTTTCTTATATATTTCCTTGAAATTTTCTGAAAAAAGAGTAAACTGGTATGCAGAAAGTCTATTTGTGGAGTTTACAATGAAGTTATATGTTCAGTTAATGATTCTCTTTGTGATTTCTTTAATCGGTGAAGGAATCTCCAGTTTTTTTCATTTGCCCATCCCTGGGAGTATCATCGGCTTGATTATTCTGTTTCTAGCCTTACAGTTCAAGTGGCTGCGTACTCGTCATGTCAACATGGTTGGAAATTTTCTCCTAGCTAACATGACCATTCTCTTTCTACCTCCTGCGGTTGGAATTATGGAAAAATTTGATGTGATTGCTCCCTATCTTCTGCCGATTGTTTTGATTGTCTTTTTTGCGGCGGTGATTAATATTATCCTGATTGCGCTTGTGGTTCAATTTATCAAAAAACGCTATGAAGGTGACTACGAAGAAAGAGGTGTCAAATGAGCGAATTTGTATCCAATCCTCTTTTCGGGATAGCTTTATCAATCTTAGCCTATCTTGGGGGAATGATGATTTTCAGACGCTATCCTCATCCCTTAACGACTCCCTTGTTGCTGTCAGCTATTTTTATTATCATCTTTCTAAAGGTAACTGGCATTTCCTACCAAGATTACTACCAAGGTGGGGTTTATCTTAACAACTTGATTGTTCCTTCAACAGTAGCTCTAGGAATTCCCCTTTATAAGAGTTTCCACTTGATGAAGCATCATGTTAGGAGTATTTTGCTGGGTAGCTTTCTAGCTGTCATCGTCAATACCTCTTTTACAGCCCTAGTCGCAAAAATCTTTGGCATGGAATTTTTCCTAGCTATTTCCCTCTTTCCTAAGTCAGTAACGACCGCTATGGCAGTAGGGATTACAGAAAAGTTGCAAGGCTTGACTACTGTGACTCTAGTAGTTGTCGTAGCGACTGGTATTTTGACCAGCGTTATCGGACCAACGCTTTTGAAATGGCTCAAGATAGATGATCCAGTGGCTGTTGGACTAGCCCTGGGTGGAACAGGACACGCGGTTGGAACTGGAACGGCCTTCCGCTATGGACCAGTCGCAGGTGCTATGGGAGGACTAGCCATCGGTGTTACAGGTATTCTCTACGTATTTGTCAGTCCTATTGTAGCTAATTTAATCTTGAGTTAAAAACCAAGGAATTTTGATTTCCTTGGTTTTTTTCTATGGATGCAAAAGCATACGGGCTATAGTTTTATTTGGTCAATCTTATGACCTGGTCGTAGCGTTTTAGGTCTTCTGCTGAATAATGGTGAATAACTTCAATAACAGTCTGTGGCATAGCAAAGAGGAGATCACTGATTTTTCGACTGTTTTCCAAGTCAAGATTGGCCTTTACCTCATCGGCTAGGATTAGTTTACTCTCATGGTAGAGGGAGCGAGCGACTTCTAACCGTTGTTTTTCACCACCAGATAGACTATCATTGCTAAGCGTTCTATGCTTCAAATTCTCTAAACCAGTCTGTCTCAGGATTTTATCCAATCTAGTCTGGTCTATGACGGAGCCCAGAGTGATATTGTCAGTTAGTGATAAGTCGTCAAAATAATGACTGGATTGGAGGATGTATGAACTAATGCTGCTGATTTCTTCCCGACTAAGGATTTGTCCTGCAAAGCTAATGTGTCCACTCGTAGCGGCTTGATCTCCATGAATAATATTCAGGAGAGTGGTTTTACCAGTGCCGCTCTCTCCGATGATGGCAATTTTTTCTCCTTGATTGATACTAAGTGAGAGTGGTGCTAAAATCACTTGTTGTTCTACCTCTAAAGAGAGATTCTCCGCTTTGATAGGATAGATATCTGGAATAGGCTTGGTATAGTTATGATTAGTCTGGCTAAGAAGCTTTTGATATTTCTTACAGAGATAGGTGGTGGATTTACGAGTGTTGTTAAAATAAGCTAGTTCTTGAAATTGATAGCCGATATTGTGAGATACGAGATAAATAGCGACAAAACTGGCTGCACTGAGGTGGCCATAGTAGGTCATAAAACCACCGATGACAATGGGAGCAACGGAACAAAAAGCATCAATACTATTGATGAGGAGACTATTGATGGTGCGCTGTTTCTCATAGTTTATCTCTGCATCAAGACTATGTTGTAGCTGACTAGAATAACGATTGAAAAAGAAAGTTTGTCCATGGTAGTGGCGGATTTGTTGGCTCCCACTGATGAAGCTTGTCAAAGTTGCTAGATAGCTTTGATTGATTTTTGAACGAGCCTCGGAGAGATTATCTAAGCGTTTGGCCCCGATGGAGCTACAAAGGACTGGGAGAGAGTAAAAAAGGATAAAAATGAGTCCCAGATAGAAGTTGGTCCACAAGGCATAAGAGACTGAAACGCTGGTAAATCCAATGGAAGAAATAATAATCACTGTAGGCTCGATATAGCTTGTCTCCAGTTGCTTGACATCATTTTCTAAATCAGACAGAAGGTCTTGCTCAGCAATGGCATAACTGTTTAAAAATTGATGAAAAATGGCACTTTTAAGGCCGAATTTGAAATCGGTTATGAGACGGGCGTAGTAGTATCTTTTGCCAGCCAACCCGATAAGCAGGAAGAGATTGCCTAAAATTCCAAAGATTAGAACTTTCCAGAGTAATTCGAGGTCCTGATTCGTAAAACTAGCCACTATATTCTGAACGAGGGCGGGTGTGATAATCGCTTCAAGCCAGGTGATGATAATTGATAAAAAATAGAGAATAAGGTGTTTCTTTGTTACAAATCTTCTAAGCATAAAGTGGGAACCTCCTAGTGAAAAGCAACTTTATAAAGGTATTATACTCTTTTTTGTAAAATATTTCACATGAAATAAAGTTTTAGGCTTAGAAAATGCAACTATTTAGACGAAGAACGAATCTGAGCTAAAAGTCTTTAAAATCAGAAAACGCATATTATCAGGTCTTGAAAAACCTTGATAATATGCGTTTTATCATAGAAAGAGCTATTTCATTTTCTACTAAAATTAAGTTTTTACCCAGCCTCTGGATGATTACTGAAGATTAACCTTATTCTTCAAGATATAGTAAGTACCGAGGTAGAATCCAGCAATTAGGATTAAATCCGTAAAGATTTCAAATGTAAGCATCATATTGAAATTAGTATCTATGCGAAGGTTGAGACCGACAAAACCAAGCACGATCTGGATAACAATATAGGCTAAAACCGCGAGTGCTGTGCGGTATTCATTGAAAAGTTGTCCGATAGAGATTGCCAAGTAGATGCAGAGGATTCCTGAAACTGTGCTAAGGATGAATGAAATTAGATATAAGCCGATACTGTCTAGGTACTGTTGGAACAAGTCTTTGAAAGCAAGGAAATTAACAGAATTAGGCTCAATGATCACAAGAATGATATAAATGCTCAGAACCAAGACTGCTGAACTGATGAGAGACCAAATGAAGGCCCCCAAGAGTTTGGCCAAGATAATCTGGTGTTCGGAAACTGGCAAGGTTAAAGTGAGATAACCTTGTCGGTCATAGACACTGCCTTTGAAGCGACGGATGATCAAAATTAAGGTTGAAATCCCAAGTGTAATCATCAGGCCACCAAACACGAGTGCTAGAAAAATAAGTAGAATAGGTTGACTTTCTTTGATAGGAATATCGTTATAAGACCTTGCTTGAATTCCGATAAGAGCAGAAAGTGCCAATACAGCACCATAGAGGGCTAAATACCATTTGTTAACATTTTTAAATTCATAACGAACTAAATTCCAAAACATAATAATCTCCTTTAACTAGGCTTTGAATTCATGACGGAAGAGTTGGTCGATAGACTCTCCAGACTCATAGCGAATATCATCAACATTTCCTTGACGGACGACTTTTCCGTCCTTGAGGAAGACAATCTCATCCAAGATTGGTTCGATGTCTGAAATCAAGTGGGTCGAAATCAAGACAGTTGAAGTTGGAGAGTAGTTGTTGATGATGGTGTTCAAGATATAGTCACGAGCTGCTGGGTCTACACCCCCGATTGGTTCATCAAGCACATATAGACGAGCATCGCGACTCATGACAAGGATCAACTGAACCTTTTCTTTGTTCCCTTTTGAGAGTTTCTTGAAACGGCTATTCTCATCGATGCCAAGGTCACGAAGGAGACCTTGAGCACGTTCCAGATTAAAATCTTGGTAGAAGGTCTTGAAATAAGTGAGAGCTTCCTTGACCTTCATCTGCTCGTTGAGATAGGTCGTATCAGGCAGATAAGAAACAATTGCTTTAGTTGCTGGGCTTGGCTCCATGCCGTTGATAAGAATACGCCCTTCCTCTGGCTGTAGCAAGCCGTTGATTAGTTTAATCAAGGTTGTCTTTCCAGAACCGTTTGGGCCAAGGAGGCCAACGATTTTTCCAGCTGGAATTTCAAGGGAAACATTTGTAAGAGCAGGGCTTGCTCCATAGGATTTTGACACATTTTCTAATGCTAACAAAGTCATAGTTTAAACTCCTTCAATATAATCTCTCAAAACAGTCGGTAGTTCTTCTTTTTCATAACCAAATTCTACCATGCTTGTTACAAACTGTTGTAACTGTTCTTCTGACAGTTGCTTACGGGATTGGAGGATCAAGTCCAAGTCCTCTGTGACAAAGCGTCCAGATGTCCGCTTGGTATAGACAAAGCCTTCTCTCTCCAAGTCCGATAAGGCACGCTGGATGGTGTTGGGATTGACACCTGCCTCGCTAGCCAATTCTCTAACGGTTGGAAGCTGTTGATTGGGCTCGAGTTTATGGGAAATAATCTGCAATTTGATTTTCTCCATAATCTGCAAATAAATGGGTTTATTGTTATCAAATGTCCAAGACATCACGATCTCCTTTCTAATTACCTTTGTGTTAATTCAATAATACAACAAAACAAAAAACTTGTCAAGCCAAAAGGAGAATTATTTTGGGAATTGTTTAAAAAATGGTATAATGAAAAGAAAACGACAAGGAGGGAAAGGCATGCGTTGTCCAAAATGTGGCGCTACAAAATCAAGTGTGATCGATAGTCGCCAGGCTGAAGAAGGAAATACAATCAGAAGAAGACGTGAGTGTGAAGAGTGTCAGCATCGTTTTACAACCTATGAACGTGTTGAAGAGAGAACACTAGTTGTGGTCAAAAAAGATGGTACACGGGAACAATTTTCAAGAGATAAAATCTTTAACGGGATTATTCGTTCAGCCCAGAAACGTCCAGTGTCTAGTGATGAAATTGGCATGGTGGTCAATCGCATCGAACAAAAACTCCGTAGTCGCAATGAAAATGAAATTCAGAGTGAAGTTATTGGCTCCTTGGTTATGGAAGAGTTGGCAGAGTTAGATGAGATTACTTATGTCCGTTTTGCCAGTGTTTACCGTAGCTTTAAGGATGTGAGTGAGCTTGAAAGCCTACTCCAGCAGATCACACAATCCTCTAAAAAGAAAAAGGAAAAATAAATGAAGCCAAATGACCGTTTTTCTTTTGTAAAGAATAATCGGGTGTCGCAAGATACCTCATCAATGGTGCAGTGCTACCTCCCGATTATCGGTCAGGAGGCGCTGAGCCTCTATCTTTATGCTGTGACTTTTTGGGATGATGGTCAAAAGGAACATCTCTTTGCAGCCATGCTCAATCATCTGAATTTTGGGATGGATACCCTTTTAAAGGCTTTTAAAACTCTGACAGCCATGAAATTGGTGACCCTCTATCAGCAGGGGGAGGCCTATAACTTGTTACTCCATTCTCCCTTATCAACTCAAGAATTTTTACAACATACAGTTTATCGGACCTTGTTAGAAAAAATGATTGGGGATAGTGCGGTTGCAGCCATGAGACAGGAAGGTGTTGAAGGGGAGCCGATTTCGGTGGCCTTGAGTCAAATTTTTCCTCAGTTATCTGAGTCTGCGAGTCAAGAAACCTCTAGCAGTCAACCTCTAGCAGATGATTTTGATTTGGAGCATTTCCGTCAGCTTATGGCTCGCGATGGTCTTCGTTTTCAAGATGAGACTTCGGATGTTTTGGCCTTGTTTGCAATAGCTGATGAGCAGAAGTGGACCTGGTTTGAGACCTATCAAGTAGCCAAAGCGACAGCAGTGTCGCAAGTGATTTCTGTCAAACGCATCCGTGAAAAGATAGCGCAAAAGCCTGTGACTTCTGACTTTAGTCCCAAGGAAGCAACCATTATCCGAGAGGCTAAGAAAAAGACAGCCTTGCAGTTCCTTGCTGAAATCAAGCAGACCCGCAAGGGAAGTATTACCCAGACTGAACGGGACCTGCTCCAGCAGATGGCTGCCTTGGGCTTGTTGGATGAAGTGATCAATGTTATCTTGCTGCTAACCCTTAATAAGGTTGATTCGGCCAATATCAATGAAAAATACGCCATGAAGGTGGCTAATGACTACGCCTATCAAAATATTCGTAGTGCCGAGGAGGCTGTCCTCCGTATTCGTGAACGCGGCCAAAAAGCAAAAACGCAAAAGCAGAATCAGACTGCCCCAGCAAAAACCAATGTGCCTAAATGGAGCAATCCTGAATATAAGAATGAAACCAGCGAAGAAACTCGTTTAGAACTAGAACGTAAGAAAAAAGAAATGTTAGCTCGATTAGAAAAAGGAGGAGACTAGATGGAAAGTGTCGGAGACGTACTCAAGCGTCAACCAAGCCGATTTCAGTATCAGGATTTGGTCCAGCAAATTGTGAAAGACCCTGATGTTGCGGCCTTTATCCAGAAAGAATCTCTCAGTCAGGAGGAGTTGAACCGAAGTATTTCCAAGTTTAACCAATACATCACTGAGAGAGATAAGTTCCTCCGAGGAGATACAGACTATATCGCCCGTGGCTACAAGCCTATCCTAGTCATGAACCATGGCTATGCAGATGTCTCTTATGAAGAGACTCCGGAGCTAATCGCGGCAGAAAAAGAAGCGGCGATTAAAAACCGTCTCAAGCTAATCAATCTTCCAGCTAGTCTTAAAAAAGCTAGTTTAGCTCAAGTAGACTTGGATGATTTGGGGCGCTTGTCCGTTTTTGAAAAGCTCCTAGCCTTTGTGGAGCAATATCCAGCTATTCGAAAAGGTCTGTACTTATATGGAGACTTTGGTGTGGGTAAAAGTTTCATGGTAGCTGCCCTAGCCCATGATTTGTCAGAAAAACGTGGCGTTTCATCAACTCTCCTCCACTATCCTAGTTTTGTCATCGATGTCAAAAATGCCATCGGTGATGGCAATGTTAAGACCTTGGTGGATGAGATTAAGCTGGCTGAAGTCTTGATTTTAGATGATATTGGTGCCGAGCAATCAACAGCTTGGGTGCGTGACGAGATCTTGCAGGTCATTCTCCAATATCGCATGCAGGAAGATTTACCGACCTTTTTCACCTCCAACTTCAACTTTGAAGATTTGGAGAAGCATTTCGCTAAAGGGAAAAACGGAAATGACGAAACCTGGGAAGCTAGACGCGTCATGGAACGCATTCGCTATTTAGCAGAGGAAATAAGACTTGAAGGAGAAAACCGCCGATGACAGAAACAATCAAATTAATGAAGGCTCACACTTCAGTGCGTAGATTTAAGGAGCAAGAGATTCCCCAAGAAGATTTAAATACCATTTTGTCTGCAGGACAAATGGCTTCTTCTTGGAAAAATTTCCAATCCTATTCTGTGATTGTAGTTAGAAGTCAAGAAAAGAAGGATGCCTTATTTGAGCTAGTTCCTCAGGAAGCGATTCGCCAGTCTGCAGCCTTTTTACTTTTTGTTGGTGACCTAAACCGTGCAGAAAAAGGGGCTCGTCTCCATACGGATGTTTTCCAACCTCAAGGGGTGGAAGGACTCCTCATCACTTCAGTAGATGCTGCGCTTGCTGGGCAAAATACCTTGCTTGCGGCAGAAAGCCTAGGCTACGGTGGAGTGATTATCGGTTTGGTGCGTTACAAGTCTGTTGAATTAGCAGAATTGTTCAAGCTTCCTGACTATACCTATCCAGTCTTTGGGATTGCACTCGGTGTGCCAAATCAACAGCATGATGTAAAACCAAGATTGCCACTAGAGAATGTTGTCTTTGAGGAAGAATACCAAGAACAGTCAACTGAGGCTATTGAAGCCTATGACCGTGTACAGACTGAATATGCAGGTGCGCGTGCGACTACCACTTGGAGTCAACGTTTAGCAGAGCAATTTGGCAATCCAGAACCAAGCTCGACTCGAGAAAATCTTGAGCAGAAGAAGTTATTGTAGAAAGTGAGAGAACATGGCCTTACCAACTGTTGCCATTGTGGGACGTCCCAATGTTGGGAAATCAACCCTATTTAACCGTATCGCGGGAGAACGCATCTCAATCGTAGAAGATGTTGAAGGTGTAACGCGAGATCGTATCTATGCCACAGGTGAGTGGCTCAATCGTTCTTTTAGTATGATTGATACTGGGGGAATCGATGATGTCGATGCGCCTTTCATGGAACAAATCAAGCACCAGGCAGAAATTGCCATGGAAGAAGCAGATGTTATCGTCTTTGTCGTGTCTGGAAAAGAAGGAATTACAGATGCGGACGAATACGTTGCCCGTAAACTTTATAAAACTCATAAACCAGTTATCCTAGCCGTTAACAAGGTTGACAATCCAGAGATGCGAAATGATATCTATGATTTCTATGCTCTAGGTTTGGGCGAACCACTACCGATTTCATCTGTTCATGGTATCGGGACAGGGGATGTGCTGGATGCTATTGTGGAAAACCTCCCACATGAAGTTGAAGAAGAAAATCCAGATGTTATTAAATTCAGCTTGATTGGACGTCCAAATGTCGGAAAATCTAGCTTGATTAATGCCATTTTGGGAGAAGATCGCGTCATTGCCAGCCCTGTAGCTGGTACCACTCGTGATGCCATTGATACCCACTTTACAGATGCTGACGGCCAAGAGTTTACCATGATTGATACTGCTGGTATGCGTAAGTCTGGTAAAGTCTATGAAAACACTGAGAAATACTCGGTTATGCGTGCTATGCGTGCTATTGACCGTTCAGATGTAGTCTTGATGGTCCTCAATGCTGAGGAAGGCATCCGTGAGTACGACAAGCGTATCGCAGGTTTTGCCCACGAAGCTGGTAAAGGAATGATTATCGTGGTCAATAAGTGGGATACCCTTGAAAAAGATAACCACACCATGAAAAACTGGGAGGAAGATATCCGTGAGCAGTTCCAATACCTGCCTTACGCACCGATTATCTTTGTTTCGGCTTTGACCAAGCAACGTCTCCATAAGCTGCCTGAGATGATCAAGCAAATCAGCGAGAGTCAAAATACCCGTATTCCATCAGCTGTCTTGAATGATGTGATTATGGATGCTATTGCTATCAACCCAACACCGACAGATAAAGGGAAACGTCTCAAGATTTTCTATGCGACTCAAGTGGCAACCAAACCACCAACCTTTGTCATCTTTGTTAACGAAGAAGAACTCATGCACTTCTCTTACCTGCGCTTCTTGGAAAATCAAATTCGCAAGGCCTTTGTCTTTGAAGGAACACCGATTCATTTGATTGCAAGAAAACGGAAATAAACAATCAAGATCTGGAATGCGATTTCCAGATCTTTTTGCTATAATAAAACAAGGAAAGGATTAGAGAGGTGTGAGATGGAGAAGTTAGTGAAATTGTTGGTTTTAGCGCCCTACTTTTACTTTTTGCATTGGATTGAGAAGGCAGATAAAAATAGTAGATACTTCACTTTTTTCTATTATTTTTACTGGATTTACCTTCCTCTGTGGGCTTTGTTTAGTCTAGCTTTTACAGTATTTTCTTTTTCACTGTTTACTTTTATTTTGATAGAACCTAGAGATTTAACGAGGTGGGGCATTTGGTTACTCTTAATCTTATTGTCCCTAGTGAATGACTGGAAAGTTATTGACTGTCTAAAAAAGATGAACAAACTGAGATTGGACAAGAAGACAGCTGGCATCGACTGAGGAAAAATCTCAGTAAAAACCCTTGCTGGAAAGAGAAATTAAAAGGGGGAGTGGGAAAGAAATCGGTAATTCGTTAGAATTCGATTTCGTCGTCCCACCTCCGCACAGTTGAGTAGGGCTGTAAAAGTTGATGAAATCAGCGAAGTAGAGCCCACTCAACCACTGTGTCTTGCTCGACAGTCCAAAGACAATTGAGAGGCTAGGACTTTTGTCCCAGCTCTTTTTTCGTCTTTAGGGAAAACGGAATATTTCTTGAAAAAAATGGGCAAATATGCTACAATAAAAAGAACATTCTAAAATATTCAGAATTTAAAGTAAGGAAAAAAATGGCAAATTTATTAAAATCAATCATCGAAAATGATAAAGGAGAAATTCGTCGTCTGGAGAAGATGGCTGATAAGGTCTTTAAATATGAAGATCAGATGGCTGCCTTGACAGATGAAGAATTACAAGCAAAAACGGTAGAGTTTAAAGAGCGTTACAAAAATGGTGAATCACTGGACTCATTGTTATACGAAGCTTTTGCGGTTGTCCGTGAGGGAGCTAAGCGTGTCCTTGGTCTCTTTCCATATAAGGTTCAGGTTATGGGTGGTATCGTTCTTCACCATGGTGACGTTCCTGAGATGCGTACAGGTGAAGGTAAAACCTTGACAGCGACGATGCCTGTATACCTCAATGCTCTTTCAGGTAAAGGGGTTCACGTAGTTACGGTCAATGAATACCTTTCTGAACGTGACGCGACTGAGATGGGTGAGTTGTACTCATGGCTTGGTTTGTCAGTTGGGATCAACTTGGCAGCAAAATCTCCGATGGAGAAAAAAGAAGCTTATGAGTGTGATATCACTTACTCAACCAACTCAGAGATTGGTTTCGACTATCTTCGTGATAACATGGTCGTTCGTGCGGAGAATATGGTTCAACGTCCACTCAATTACGCCTTGGTCGATGAGGTGGACTCTATCTTGATTGACGAAGCTCGTACTCCTTTGATCGTTTCAGGAGCCAATGCAGTTGAAACAAGTCAACTCTACCATATGGCTGACCATTTTGTGAAGTCTTTGGATAAGGATGACTATATCATTGACATCCAGTCTAAGACTATTGGTCTATCAGATTCAGGGATTGACAAGGCCGAAAGCTACTTCAATCTAAGCAACCTCTACGATATTGAAAATGTTGCTCTGACTCACTTTATCGATAACGCCCTTCGTGCCAACTACATCATGCTTCTCGATATTGACTACGTGGTCAGCGAAGAGCAGGAAATCTTGATTGTCGACCAATTTACTGGTCGTACCATGGAAGGTCGTCGTTATTCGGATGGTTTGCACCAAGCGATTGAAGCTAAAGAAGGTGTGCCAATCCAAGATGAAACCAAGACATCAGCCTCTATTACCTACCAAAACCTCTTCCGTATGTACAAGAAATTGTCAGGTATGACGGGTACAGGTAAGACTGAGGAAGAAGAATTCCGCGAAATCTACAATATTCGTGTTATTCCTATCCCAACAAACCGTCCGGTTCAACGTATCGACCACTCAGACCTACTCTATGCAAGTATCGAAGCTAAGTTTAAGGCTGTTGTCGAAGATGTAAAAGCTCGCTACCAAAAAGGTCAACCTGTCTTGGTTGGTACGGTTGCAGTTGAAACCAGTGACTACATTTCTAAAAAATTGGTAGCTGCAGGCGTTCCTCACGAAGTCTTGAATGCCAAAAACCACTATAAAGAAGCTCAAATTATCATGAATGCTGGTCAGCGTGGTGCAGTTACCATCGCGACTAACATGGCCGGTCGTGGTACCGACATCAAACTTGGTGAAGGTGTTCGTGAACTTGGTGGACTTTGTGTCATCGGTACAGAACGTCATGAAAGCCGTCGTATCGATAACCAGCTTCGCGGACGTTCAGGTCGTCAAGGGGATCCAGGTGAATCTCAATTCTACCTTTCTCTTGAAGATGATTTGATGAAACGCTTTGGTTCAGAACGCTTGAAGGGTGTCTTTGAACGCCTCAATATGTCTGACGAAGCTATCGAATCTCGCATGTTGACCCGTCAAGTAGAAGCAGCTCAAAAACGTGTTGAGGGAAACAACTACGATACTCGTAAACAAGTCCTTCAGTACGATGACGTCATGCGTGAACAACGTGAGATTATCTACTCACAACGCTACGATGTTATCACTGCTGATCGTGACCTTGCTCCTGAGATTCATGCCATGATTAGACGCACAATTGGTCGTGTTGTTGATAACCATGCTCGTGCTAAACAAGATGAAAAATTAGAAGCAATCCTCAACTTTGCTAGATTCAACCTCTTGCCAGAAGACTCTATTACTCTTGATGACTTGTCAGGCTTGTCAGATAAAGAAATCAAGGAAGAACTCTTCCAACGTGCTTTGGTTGTTTACAATAACCAAGTATCTAAGCTAAGAGATGAAGAAGCAGTTAAGGAATTCCAGAAGGTATTGATCCTACGTGTGGTTGATAATAAATGGACTGACCATATCGACGCCCTTGACCAGTTACGTAATGCTGTTGGTCTCCGTGGTTATGCTCAGAACAACCCAGTCGTAGAGTATCAAGCAGAAGGCTTCCGTATGTTTAATGATATGATCGGTTCGATTGAGTTTGATGTGACTCGTTTGATGATGAAAGCTCAAATACATGAACAAGAACGTCCGCAGACAGAGCGTCATATCAGCACGACAGCCACTCGCAATATTGCTGCCCAACAAGCTGACCTTCCTGCAGATTTGGATGTCAGCCAAATCAAACGTAATGACTTATGCCCATGTGGATCAGGTAAGAAGTTTAAAAACTGTCACGGAAAACGACGTTAAGATTGAATGATTTTCAGGCGGATGCCTAGTGAAAAGTGAATTTTCACTTGGCGTCCGCTTGCTTTATAAGGAGGATGAAACATGGTATTTACAGCAAAAAGCCCTAAAATTAATATCGAAGAAGTTCGTAGTGTATCTAAATTAGAAGGTCAGGCCCTTGCCAAGAAACACCAACGTGATCAAGAACTTGAAGCGATTATTCGTGGTGAAGATCAGCGTATTCTCTTGGTGATTGGCCCGTGTTCATCTGATAACGAAGAAGCAGTAGTCGAGTATGCTAAGCGTCTTTCAGCCTTGCAAGAAGAAGTCAAAGACCGTGTCTTTATGGTCATGCGTGTCTATACTGCTAAACCACGTACAAATGGTGACGGTTATAAGGGCTTGATTCATCAGCCGAATGCTAAAGAAGCGCCTAGCCTCATCAATGGTATAAAGGCCGTTCGTCATCTGCATTATCGCGTTATTTCTGAAACAGGGATGACGACAGCAGATGAGATGCTATATCCAGAAAATCTTCCCTTGGTAGATGATCTAATTTCCTACATGGCAGTTGGGGCTCGTTCTGTCGAAGACCAACAACACCGTTTTGTAGCTAGTGGAGCAGATTTTGCGACAGGTTTTAAAAATCCAACGTCTGGAAATCTCAATGTCATGTTCAACGGTATTTATGCGGCTCAAAACAAACAAAGTTTCCTTTTCCTAGGGAAAGAAGTTGAAACGACTGGAAATCCTCTATCGCATGCTATTCTCCGTGGTGCCCTCAATGAATACGGGAAAAACATTCCGAACTATTACTACGATAATTTGATGGATACCATTGCCCAGTATGAAAAAATGGGCCTCGAAAATCCATTTATCATCATTGATACCAACCATGATAACTCAGGCAAGCAGTATATGGATCAGATTCGCATCGTTCGTCAGACCTTGATTAACCGCGACTGGAATGAAAAGATTAAAAAATATGTCCGTGGTTTCATGATTGAGTCTTATCTAGAAGATGGTCGTCAAAATGAACCAGAGGTCTTTGGAAAATCTATCACCGATCCATGTCTAGGATGGGAAAATACTGAGTCTCTTGTTCGCGAAATCTACCAAAGACTAGGAGAATAGTATGGCATTTATTGAAAAAGGTCAAGAAATCGATATTGAAGCGATTAAGGCGGAAACACAGCTGTCTGCAGAAGACTTGCAACATAAGGAAAGCCGAGACCAAGAACTAGCTGATATTCTATCTGGTAAGGATGATCGTATCCTTTTAGTCATTGGTCCTTGTTCATCTGATAATGAAGAAGCAGTGCTTGAATATGCTCGCCGTTTAGCAGACTTGCAGAAAAAAGTTGCGGATAAGATTTTCATGGTCATGCGCGTTTATACAGCTAAACCACGTACCAATGGAGATGGCTATAAGGGTTTGGTGCACCAGCCGGACACTTCCAAAGCACCGAGCCTGATTAATGGTTTGCAGGCTGTTCGCCAGCTACATTATCGGGTCGTTACTGAAACAGGATTGACAACAGCTGATGAGATGCTTTACCCGTCTAATCTAGTCTTGGTTGATGATTTGGTCAGCTACCATGCGGTGGGGGCGCGTTCTGTGGAGGACCAGGAGCACCGCTTTGTGGCTTCAGGGATTGATGCGCCGGTTGGGATGAAAAATCCAACTTCTGGTAATTTGTCTGTCATGTTCAATGCCATCTATGCGGCGCAAAACAAGCAAACCTTCCTTTACCATGGACAAGAAGTTGAGACATCTGGCAATCCCTTGGCCCACGTCATCCTTCGTGGGGCCTTAAATGAGTATGGGAAAAATGAACCCAACTTTTACTATGAAACCCTGTTAAACTCAATCCAAGGTTATAAGAAAATGGGCTTGGAAAATCCCTTTATCATCATTGATACCAACCATGATAATTCAGGCAAGCAGTATCTAGAGCAAATCCGCATCGTGCGCCAGACTTTGCTCAATCGTGATTGGAATGAGAAAATCAAGAAAACAGTTCGTGGGTTCATGATTGAGTCTTACCTAGCAGATGGTCGTCAAAACCAGCCAGAAATCTTTGGTTGTTCGATTACAGATCCATGTCTAGGTTGGGAACATACAGAAGCCTTGGTAGAAGAAATTTACGCTACCTTAACAAAATAAGTGAAAAGGACGGAGTTGGGGGGTATCTCAACTTCTTTTGATGAAAAATGATAGTTGGACATGGTATTGATATCGAAGAGTTAGCTTCGATACAAGAAGCGGTTGAAAGAAAAGACAGTTTTGCCCAGCGTGTATTGACGGTCAAGGAAATGGAACGCTTTACTGGACTTAAAGGACGCAGAAAAATAGAATATCTAGCAGGGCGTTGGTCTGCCAAAGAAGCTTTTGCCAAGGCCATGGGAACAGGGATAGGCAAGCTTAGTTTTCAGGATTTAGAGATTTTGAATGACGAGAAGGGCGCCCCTTATTTTAGCCAAGCTCCTTTTCATGGTAAGATTTGGCTATCGATCAGCCACACTGAACAATATGCAACCGCAAGTGTAATTTTGGAGGAATCTCATGAAAACAAGTCCACATAGACCAACCAAGGCTCTGATTAATCTTGGAGCTATCCGCTATAATATCCAGCAAATGGGGGCTCATATTCCACAAGGGACTCTCAAATGGGCAGTTGTGAAGGCTAATGCATACGGTCATGGGGCAGTAGCTGTTGCAACGGCTATCCAGTCAGATGTTGATGGCTTTTGCGTTTCAAATATCGATGAAGCACTGGAACTCCGTCAGGCAGGTATTGCTAAGAAAATTCTCATTCTAGGCGTATCTGAGGTCGAGTCAATTCCACTAGCCCAAGAATTTGATATTACCTTGACGGTAGCTGGCCTAGAGTGGGTGCAAGCCTTGTTGGTTGCCCAATCAAACCTATCTGGGCTAACAGTTCACCTTAAGATTGACTCAGGTATGGGACGAATTGGTTTTAGAGATGCTAGAGAAGCCCAAGAGGCCCAAATTTTGCTTCAGGAACATGGGGCCTCTGTTGAAGGGATTTTTACTCACTTTGCGACTGCAGATGAGAAATCAGAAGCCTACTTTGATCAACAATTGCAGCATTTCAAAGCGATTCTAGCAGAATTTAAAGATTTGCCAGAACTGGTTCATGCTAGCAACTCGGCTACAACTCTTTGGCATGCGGAAACGATTTTCAAAGCGGTTCGCATGGGGGATGCTATGTACGGACTCAATCCTAGTGGACAGGTCTTGGAATTGCCCTATGATCTCAAGCCAGCCTTGTCCTTGGAGTCTGCCTTGGTTCATGTCAAGACAGTTTCAGCAGGTGCACATGTGGGCTATGGAGCTACTTATGAATCTGATAGCGAACAAGTTATCGCTACTCTGCCAATCGGCTATGCTGATGGTTGGACACGGAATATGCAAAACTTTTCAGTCTTGGTGGATGGACAAGTTTGTCCAATTGTTGGACGAGTTTCTATGGATCAAATCACCATTCGTCTGCCTAAGGTCTATCCACTAGGGACCAAAGTAACCTTGATTGGAACAAATGGAGATAAAGAAATTACTACAACAGAGGTAGCGACCTATCGTGGGACTATCAACTATGAAGTGGTTTGCCTTCTTAGTGACCGTATCCCGAGAGAATATTATTAAGAAACAGATGGAAAGGAGAGTAGCATGAATTTGCATCAACCCTTGCATGTCTTGCCTGGCGTGGGACCTAAATCAGCAGAGAAATATGCCAAACTAGGAATTGAAAACTTGCAGGATCTCTTGCTTTACTTTCCTTTCCGTTATGAAGATTTCAAGACCAAGCAGGTACTAGAGCTAGAAGACGGCGAGAAGGCGGTTCTGTCTGGTCAGGTGGTAACGCCAGCTAGTGTTCAGTATTATGGATTTAAGCGCAATCGTCTACGCTTTAGTATCAAGCAGGGAGAGGTTGTGTTTGCAGTTAACTTCTTTAACCAACCCTACCTGGCTGACAAGATTGAGCTAGGGGCGACTCTAGCCGTTTTTGGTAAGTGGGATCGCGCCAAGGCTAGTCTCACAGGGATGAAGGTTTTAGCCCAAGTGGATGACGACCTTCAACCTGTCTATCGTCTCGCACAAGGTGTCAGTCAAGCAGGACTTGTTAAGGTCATTAAGACAGCCTTTGATCAAGGATTGGACCTCTTGATAGAGGAAAATCTCCCCCAGTCCTTGCTAGACAAATACAAACTCATGTCACGGTGCCAAGCTGTACGTGCTATGCACTTTCCTAAGGATTTGGCTGAATACAAACAGGCTCTTCGTCGGATCAAGTTTGAGGAACTTTTCTATTTCCAAATGCAATTGCAAAGCCTCAAATCTGAAAATATGGTCCAAGGAAGTGGTCTGGTCCTGAATTGGTCCCAGGAAAAACTAACTGCCGTTAAAGAGAAATTGCCTTTTGCTTTGACTCAAGCTCAAGAAAAGAGTCTGCAAGAAATCTTGACTGATATGAGTTCTGACCGCCATATGAATCGCCTTCTACAAGGGGATGTCGGTAGTGGGAAGACAGTTGTTGCAGGACTAGCTATGTATGCTGCTGTAACGGCGGGTTACCAGGCTGCCCTCATGGTACCGACAGAAATCCTTGCAGAGCAACATTTTGAAAGTCTAGAGAGTCTCTTTCCAGATTTAAGACTAGCTCTTTTGACAGGTTCTTTAAAAGTTGGAGAAAAGCGCCAAGTTTTGGAAAAAATTGCCAAGGGTGAAGTCGATGTGATTATCGGAACCCATGCTCTTATACAAGACGGCGTGGACTATGCCCGACTCGGCTTGATTATCATCGATGAGCAACACCGCTTTGGTGTAGGGCAAAGGCGTATTTTACGGGAAAAAGGTGAAAATCCAGATGTCCTCATGATGACGGCAACTCCCATACCACGGACCTTAGCCATCACTGCCTTTGGTGATATGGATGTTTCTATTATTGACCAGATGCCTGCTGGGCGCAAACCAATCGTAACACGCTGGATTAAGCATGAGCAATTACCGCAGGTCTTGACTTGGTTGGAAGGAGAGATTCAGAAAGGTTCTCAAGCCTATGTCATCTCTCCCTTGATTGAAGAATCAGAAGCTCTGGATCTTAAAAATGCTATTGCTTTATCGGAAGAATTGACGGCTCATTTTGCAGGAAAAGCAAAAGTTGCTCTCTTACACGGGAAGATGAAGAGTGATGAAAAAGACCAGATTATGCAGGATTTCAAAGAGAGAAAAACAGATATTTTGGTTTCGACAACGGTTATCGAGGTCGGGGTCAATGTGCCAAATGCGACAGTCATGATTATCATGGATGCTGATCGTTTTGGGCTTAGTCAACTCCATCAGCTTCGGGGTCGTGTAGGTCGTGGAGACAAGCAGTCCTATGCGGTACTTGTGGCCAATCCCAAAACTGACTCTGGAAAGGATCGCATGCGCATCATGACGGAAACGACTAATGGATTTGTCCTTGCAGAAGAAGATTTGAAAATGCGTGGTTCTGGTGAAATCTTTGGAACCAGACAGTCAGGTCTACCAGAGTTTCAAGTGGCTGATATTATCGAGGACTTCCCTATACTTGAGGAAGCCCGCAAGGTAGCAAGCTATATCAGCTCACTTCCTAATTGGCAGGAGGATCCAGAGTGGCGTGTGGTTGCCCTGAATCTAGAAAAGAAAGAACATTTAGATTAAGCTTTCTCTAAGAAAATCTTAAGTTTGCTTTTAGGAAGGCATCCTATACTAGAGTCATCAAAAAGAAATGAGGACTCTCACATGACAATGACAATTAAAGTAAATTACCAAAAAACGTTTCAACAGGAACAAACACCTTCTCCTAAATACTAAGTAAAAGAGCGGTAACGCTCTTTTTGTATGGGATTCTCAGGAAAGGAATTTAGAAAAGTGCTTATGTTCATTTGATTTACTGAATGTATAAACTTCAACATTACTTCAAACAACACTTTAGTCTTAACAGGCAATCTAAAATCAGTGCTTTGAGAAACCTGTGACTAGCTTTCTAGTTTGCTCTTTCGTTTTCATTGAGTCAGAAGTTGCTTTTAGTTTTTACTAAGGAAATCTTAAGTTTGCTTTTAGGGAGGAATCCTATACTAGAGTTATCAAAAAGAAACGAGGACTCTCACATGACAATGACAATTAAAGTAAATTACCAAAAAACTTTCAAGAAGTAGTAAAGGCAGACAAGCTTGCTACAAAATAGTAGTTATTAAGGGCGGTAAAGCCCTTTTTAAATACTTGCTTTAGGCGAAATATGATAGATTTTTAGTAGATAGAATTGGCAGAATCACGCTATACCAATTTTTATTCTTGACAAGTAAAAGAAACAAGTATATACTGTCTTTGCTGGTTCTGTAAAAGGGAAATCAGACTATACCAATTTAAGGAGAAAGCACAGTTAGTCTGTGTCGTATATACTATGTGTGGAATTGTTGGTGTTGTTGGAAATACAAATGCAACTGATATTTTGATTCAAGGGCTTGAAAAGCTCGAATACCGTGGTTATGATTCTGCGGGGATTTTTGTCCTAGGTGGTGCTGAAAATCATCTAGTTAAGGCTGTCGGTCGTATAGCAGAATTGTCTGCCAAGACAGCAGGTGTTGAGGGGACAACTGGTATCGGACATACGCGTTGGGCGACTCACGGAAAACCAACTGAGGACAATGCTCACCCACACCGCTCTGAGACTGGACGTTTTGTCTTGGTGCACAATGGAGTGATTGAAAACTACCTTGAAATCAAGGAAGACTACCTTGCAGGTCACCACTTCAAGGGGCAAACAGATACAGAAATCGCTGTACACTTGATTGGAAAATTTGTTGAAGAAGACGGCATGTCAGTACTTGAAGCCTTCAAAAAAGCTCTTCACATCATCCGTGGTTCTTATGCTTTTGCCTTGATTGACTCTGAAAATCCAGATGTCATCTATGTGGCTAAGAATAAATCACCACTTTTGATTGGTCTTGGAGATGGCTACAACATGGTTTGCTCAGATGCCATGGCTATGATTCGTGAAACCAACCAATACATGGAAATCCATGACCAAGAGTTGGTGATTGTGACGGCAGATGGCGTAGAAGTGCAAGACTATGATGGCAATCGTCGTGATCGTGCTAGCTACACTGCGAAGCTAGACTTATCAGACATCGGTAAGGGAACATACCCTTACTACATGCTCAAGGAAATCGATGAGCAACCGACAGTTATGCGTAAGTTGATCCAAGCTTACACAGATGAGGCTGGTCAAGTAGTCGTAGACCCAGCTATCATCAAGGCTGTTCAAGATGCAGACCGCATCTATATTCTTGCAGCTGGAACATCTTACCATGCAGGGTTTGCTTCTAAGAAGATGCTGGAAGAATTGACAGATACGCCAGTTGAACTTGGTATTTCATCTGAGTGGGGCTATGGGATGCCACTTCTCAGCAAGAAACCACTCTTCATCTTTATAAGTCAGTCTGGTGAAACAGCTGATAGCCGTCAGGTTTTGGTTAAGGCCAATGAAATGGGAATCCCAAGCTTGACAGTGACAAATGTGCCTGGTTCAACTCTGTCACGTGAAGCCAACCATACCATGCTTCTTCATGCAGGACCTGAAATTGCTGTAGCATCAACTAAGGCTTATACAGCGCAAATCGCTGCTCTTGCCTTCCTTGCAAAAGCGGTCGGTGAAGCAAATGGAAACGAAAAAGCTCAAATATTTGATCTGGTTCACGAGTTGTCTATCGTCGCTCAGTCTATCGAATCAACCCTTTCAGAAAAAGAATTGATTGATAGCAAGGTGCGTGATCTTCTTGAAACAACACGTAATGCCTTTTATATCGGACGTGGTCAAGATTACTATGTAGCCATGGAAGCCAGTCTCAAGCTCAAAGAAATCTCTTATATCCAATGTGAAGGTTTTGCGGCTGGAGAGCTCAAGCACGGAACTATTGCTTTGATTGAAGAAGGAACACCTGTATTGGCCCTCTTGTCAGATCCGGTTCTTGCTAACCACACTCGCGGAAATATCCAAGAAGTGGCAGCACGTGGCGCTAAGGTCCTTACTATTGCAGAAGAAAATGTTGCTAAAGATACCGATGATATTGTCCTTACGACCGTACACCCTTACCTCTCACCAATCTCAATGGTGGTACCAACGCAACTAGTCGCTTACTTTGCAACCCTACACCGTGGACTTGATGTGGACAAACCACGTAACCTTGCTAAGTCAGTAACGGTAGAATAAACATAAAGTGAACTAGATAGTTTTCTGAAAAACAGAATGCTGTCTTGTTCACTTTTTTGTATACTTAATGAAAATCAATGACCAAACTAAGGTGCTTAGGTAGATGTCTCACAGAATAGCTTTGAGGTTCTAGATAAGAGTGACGCAGTCAGTCTTATTACACCAAGTTGATATTGTAGAGAAAATGGATCAACCTCAGCAAAGGTAGTTCAAGTAAAGATTGAAGAGGATTGATTCATACTCTTCGAAAATCTCTTCAAACCACGTCAGCTTCCATCTGCAACCTCAAAACTGTATTTTGAGCGGACTTCGTCAGTTCTATCCACAACCTCAAAACACTGTTTTGAGCAACCTGCGGCTAGCTTCCTAGTTTGCTCTTTGATTTTCATTGAGTATAAGAGTTTAAATCATAACAAAAAGTGAACAAAATAGTTTTCTGAAAATCAGAATCCTGCTTTGTTCATTTTTTATGTATATTTAAGGTAAAACAAGGAGTAAATTAGGAGGCTTAGGTAGATAATTAAAATTCAATAATTAAATTAAAAGCCTTTGAAAAACAATTTGACTTGATCACCATAAAAAACCTCTAAGAGCTGGATGATAAGAATCCAAGTCTTAGAGGAGTGATTGTCATATTTTATTTGCGATACAAACGATCGTATTGGTAGTAAGGATCAAAGGTTACGTTGATTCCTAGTTTACGAAGAACGTTTTTATCTTCATCTGTCAGGATGATTGTAGAATGAGCTTCGCTACCCTTGAGATTTCCTAGCTCCTTCATGGCGCGGTCAGCATCAGGATTTTCCATGGCTGTAATTGCAAGAGCGATAAGGATTTCATTTGAATGGAGTCGAGGGTTGCGACTGCCCAAGTGATTGATTTTCAAACCTTGGATTGGTTTCACCACTTCTGGTTCAATCAATTTAGTTTCTTTATCAATATTGGCTGACATCTTGATGGCGTTGATCAAGGCAGCAGCTGTTGGACCAAAGAGTTCTGAGTTCTTACCAGTAACGATTTCACCAGACGGTAATTCAAGAGCGAGAGCTGGACCACCTGTTTCTTCTGCTTTTTGACGTGCGGCAACAGCAACCTTACGGTCAGCTGGTGTGATGCCAAGGTCGTTCATGAGCAGTTGGATTTTTTTAACGGCAGTTTCACCGACTTTTTCAGCCTTGAAATCAAGAACAGTCTGGTAGTAGCGACGGATGATTTCCTGTTTAGATGCTTCAATGGCAGCGTCGTTATCAGTGATTGCAAAGCCAACCATGTTGACACCCATGTCAGTTGGAGATGCATAAGGAGATTTACCTAAGATACGTTCCAGCATACGCTTAAGAACAGGGAAAATTTCAATGTCGCGGTTGTAGTTGACTGTGGTTTCTCCATAAGTTTGGAGATGGAATGGGTCAATCATGTTGACATCATCTAGGTCTGCTGTAGCAGCTTCATAAGCCAAGTTGACTGGGTGATGCAGTGGAAGGTTCCATACTGGGAAGGTTTCAAATTTAGCATAACCAGACTTGATGCCATTGATTTGGTCGTGGTACATGTTAGACATACAAGTTGCCAACTTACCTGAACCAGGTCCAGGAGCTGTCACGACGATCAAGTTGCGACTAGTTTTGATATAGTCGTTTTTCCCCATGCCTTCAGGCGAGATGATGTGGTCCATATCTGTCGGATACCCCTTGATAGGGTAGTGGAGATAAGAGTCGATACCATTTTTCTCTAATTGATTACGGAAGGCATCAGCTGCCGGTTGGCCTGCATATTGAGTAATGACAACTGAACCAACAAAGATACCGAGTTCATTGAATTTATCGATCAAACGAAGCACTTCTTGGTCATAAGAAATGCCCAAGTCGCCACGAGCTTTTGAGTGCTCGATATTGCTAGCGTTGATGGCAATTACAACCTCGACCTGTTCCTTCAACTCTTGCAAGAGCTTGATTTTGTTGTCTGGTTCATAACCAGGAAGGACACGAGCAGCGTGGAAGTCTTCCAACATCTTACCCCCAAACTCCAAGTAGAGCTTGCCGTCAAATTGGTGAATACGCTCCAAAATATGGTCGCGTTGCAGATTCAAATATTGTTCAGAACTAAAAGCTTGTTTTTTCATTTTTTTACCTCTGAACTCTATTATATAAAAAAAAGAGAAGATAAGAAACCGCGGAGGTTCAAAATAAGAAAAAAGATTCAGGCAGACGCTTGCACAAATGGTTAAAAAAGACTATGATGGTCTATAGATGAAATAGAAAAAGAGGTAAGAATATGCAAGAAAAATGGTGGCACAATGCAGTTGTTTATCAAGTCTATCCTAAGAGTTTTAAGGATAGCAATGGGGACGGGATTGGTGATTTAAAAGGAATAACCAGTAAACTAGATTATCTTGCCAAGCTAGGAATCACAGCAATCTGGCTGTCGCCTGTCTATGATAGCCCTATGGATGACAATGGTTATGATATTTCAAATTATCAAGACATTGCTTCTATCTTTGGCACTATGGGAGACATGGATGAATTGATAGCTGAGGGGAAAAAGAGAGATATTCAAATCATCATGGATTTGGTGGTCAACCATACCTCAGACGAGCATGCTTGGTTTATTGAAGCGCGTGACAATCCCCAAAGTCCAGAGCGAGACTACTATATTTGGCGAGATAAACCCAATGATTTAACCTCTACTTTTAGTGGTTCGGCGTGGGAATATGATGAAAAGTCTGGTCAATATTACCTACACTTTTTTAGTAAGAAGCAACCAGATTTAAATTGGGAAAACGAAGAGCTTCGCCAAAAAATCTACCAGATGATTAATTTCTGGATTGACAAAGGTATCGGTGGTTTCCGTATGGACGTCATCGATATGATTGGCAAGATTCCAGATGAGAAGATTGTAAGCAATGGTCCTATGCTTCATCCTTATCTCAAGGAGATGAACAAGGCAACCTTCGGTGACAAGGATTTGTTGACTGTTGGTGAAGCTTGGGGAGCAAACCCAGAAGAGGCCAAGAAATATTCGAATCCAGAAGGTCAAGAGTTGTCTATGGTCTTCCAGTTTGAACATATCTGTCTTCAGTATCAGGAAGGGCAACCTAAGTGGCAGTACCAAAAAGAGCTAAATGTTGGGAAGTTAAAAGAGATTTTCAACAAATGGCAAACAGAGTTGGGAGTTGAAGATGGCTGGAATTCCCTCTTCTGGAACAACCATGACCTCCCTCGTATTGTCTCTATCTGGGGAAATGACCAAGACTACCGTGAAAAATCTGCCAAAGCGTATGCAATCTTACTTCACTTGATGAGAGGAACACCCTATATCTATCAAGGTGAAGAAATCGGTATGACCAATTTCCCGTTTGAAACGCTTGATCAAGTAGAGGATATTGAATCCCTCAATTATGCGCGTGAAGCTCTTGAAAAAGGTGTGCCACTAGAGCAAATTATGGATAGCATTCGTGTGATTGGACGTGACAATGCTCGTACACCAATGCAGTGGGATACTACAGACTACGCTGGATTTTCAAGCGCGAAACCTTGGCTATCAGTCAATCCAAACTATGCTGCCATCAATGTTGAGTCTGCTTTAGATGATCCAAACTCTATCTTTTATACCTACCAAAAACTAGTCCAGCTTCGTAAAGAAAACAGCTGGTTGGTGAGAGCTGACTTTGAATTGCTAGAAACACCTGAGAAGATCTTTGCCTATATCCGTAAGGACGGGGAACGCCGATTCTTAGTAGTGGTAAACCTTTCAAGTCAAGAACAAGAGTTTCACTTGAAGGAAACAATCGAGTCAGTCTTGATTGCAAATACAGATGTCAAAGATGACTTAGAACAACTAACACTAGCTCCTTGGGCTGCCTTTTGTGTCGAATTGGTTGCTTAAAATTACCATCTCAAGTGTCACTTGGCACTTGAGATTTTTACTAAAATAAGTGTAGGAAAATCTTTAAAAAATATTTGTTTGAATTTTCTAAAAAATACCTTGTAAACCCTTGCTTTTATAGAAAAATAGGGTATAATGGTGAAAATAGTATTTTAAAGGAGAATACCAATGAAATCGAAAAAGTGGCTCGCAGTAGCAGGGATTACGATGAGTGCAGCTCTTCTTTTGGCAGCTTGTGGTAAGACTGAGAAAAAAGCTGACGCTCCGACATCATTCTCATATGTATATGCTATCGATCCATCCTCTTTGGACTATAGTGTTACTAGTAAAAGTTCGACATCAGACGTTATCGCAAACGTTGTAGATGGACTCTTGGAAAATGACAAGTATGGGAATTTGATTCCATCTCTAGCTGAGGATTGGTCAGTTTCACAGGACGGTTTGACTTACACTTATAAGCTTCGTAAAGGTGTGAAATGGTATACTTCTGAAGGAGAAGAATATGCAGAAGTCAAGGCTCAAGACTTTGTGACTGGATTGAAACATGCGGCAGATGGCAAGTCGGATGGTCTAACACTTATCCAAGATTCCATCAAAGGTTTGGCCGAGTATGTTAGTGGTGAAAGCAATGACTTCTCAACAGTCGGTGTCAAAGCAGTTGATGACTATACGGTTGAGTATACCTTGAACAAACCAGAAAGCTTCTGGAATTCTAAGGTGACAACAGCACCGATGCTTCCAGTTAATGAGGAATTCCTAAATTCTCAAGGGAAAGATTATGGAACACCAACACCGTCATCTATTCTCTACAACGGTCCATATATCTTGAAGAATCTAACTTCAAAATCAGTTATCGAGTACGAAAAGAATCCAAACTATTGGGATAAAGATAATGTTAAGATTGACCACATCAAGCTTACCTTCTATGATGGATCTGACCAAGAGTCATTGATTCGTAGCTTTGCATCAGGGTCATTCACAACAGCTCGTCTCTTCCCGACTTCTTCAAACTTCGAATCAACCAAGCAAGAATACGGGGATAAGATCGTTTACAGCCCGCAAGAAGCAACTAGCTATTACCTTACATTTAACGTAAACCGTCAATCTTACAACAAGACAGCTAAGACTGATGATGCTCAAAAAACATCAACAAAAGAAGCGCTTCTCAACAAGAACTTCCGTCAAGCCATCAATTTCGCGCTTGACCGTCATTCTTATGCAGCTCAGTTGAATGGTGAAGAAGGTGCAGACAAGATTATCCGTAATAGCCTTGTGCCTTTTGACTATGTCCAAGTTGGTGAAAAGACCTTTGGAGAATTGGCGCAAGAACAACTTGTCACCTATGGTGATCAATGGAAAGATGTTGCTTTGACAGACGGTAAAGATACTCTTTACAACCCAGACAAAGCAAAAGCTGCTTTTGAAAAAGCCAAGTCAGAATTGCAAGCTAAAGGTGTAACCTTCCCAATTCACTTGGATATTCCAGTTGAGCAAACAGATGTCATTGCTGTTCAACAAACCAACTCCCTCAAACAATCTGTCGAAGCAGCGCTTGGAACTGAAAATGTTGTCATCGATGTGCTTCAAATGACAGATAATGAGAAAATGAGTATTACATCTCAAGCCAAGGTTCCTTCTCAAAAGGACTATGACTTGAACGGAACTGGTTGGGGACCTGACTATCAAGACCCAGCGACCTACCTCAATATCCTAGATGCTAAGAAGGGTTCTGCCCTTAAACACTTGGGTATCACAAAAGGTAAAGATCCAGAAGTTATGGCTCAAGTTGGGCTTGATGAGTACAAGAAACTCTTGGATGATGCAGCATCAGAAACGAGCGATCTCAACAAACGCTATGAAAAATATGCCAAAGCACAAGCTTGGGTATCTGATAGCTCACTCCTAATCCCTGTGGCATCTTCAGGTGGTTCTCCGACTGTGAGTCGTACAGTGCCATTTACAAAAGCATACTCTCAAGTTGGTATCAAGGGTGACCCATTTGTGTTCAAAGGTTTAGAGTTGCAAAATGATATTGTAACCACTAAAGAATACGAAGAAGCTCTTAAGAAATGGCAAAAAGAAAAAATTGAAACCAATGCCAAATACCAAAAAGAGCTAGCTAACCATGTTAAATAAACGTTAATAATGATGAAAGGAATCCTGATTTTATGCGGGATTTCTTTCTTTTTTCTGATACTGATGAGAGGTCAAATAATTAAATAACTTTACTTTTGGGACAAAATTTGTTAAAATAGCCTTATGTCACAAAACCTAACATATAAGGAGAAAACGAATCATGAAACTCAAAAAACGATTGATCGGAGCGGGGTTGATGCTAGCCGCAGCGGTCTTGTTGACAGCATGTGGGAAGTCAGCATCAGATGATAAAACCTACTCGTCAACATTTGGTGCCGATCCAACAACCTTCAACTATCTCTTAGACTACGCTGGTGATAACACTGCTATTGTAACCAACTTGGTAGATGGTTTGCTTGAAAATGATAACTATGGGAACCTCATTCCTGCCCTTGCAGAAGAATGGAGTGTTTCTAAGGATGGTTTAACTTATACCTACAAACTTCGCCAGGATGCCAAGTGGTTTACAGCTGATGGTGAAGAATACGCTTCCCTTAAAGCACAAGACTTTGTAACTGGTATTAAATACGCTGCTGACAACAAGGGACAAGCTCTAGACTTGATTCAGAACTCTATCAAGGGGTTGGATGATTATGTAACAGGTGCTAATACAGACTTTTCAAATGTTGGTGTTAAAGCTGTAGATGATTACACTGTCGAGTATACCTTGACACGTCCAGAACCATTCTGGAACTCTAAAACAACTAACAGTATCTTGTTCCCTGTGAATGAAGAATTCCTAGCTTCTAAAGGTAAAGACTTTGGAACCTTGAAACCTGATAGCATTCTTTATAGCGGACCATATTTGTTAAAAGATTTTACATCTAAGTCATCTATCGAGTATGTGAAGAATCCACATTATTACGACCAGGAAAAAGTAACGATTGAAAGAGTAAAATTGGCATACTTTGACGGTTCAGACCAAGACCTGACAATCCGTAACTTTGAAAGTGGTGCCTACTCATCTGCAGGTGTTTATCCAAACAGTTCAAACTTTGCTAAAACAAAGGAGAAATACAAGGATAATATCGTCTATAGCTTGCAAGATGCGACATCTTGGTACTACAACTTTAACGTCAACCGTGGTACTTATAACCATACTGCGAAAACAAGCGATGATCAAAAACAAGCAACTCAAGCTGCGGTTTTAAATAAAAACTTCCGTCAAGCTATCAACTTTGCCATTGATCGTACAGCCTACTCAGCTCAATCAAACGGTGAAGAAGCAGCTAAGAATACTCTTCGTAACTCGCTTGTACCACCAACTTTTGTACAAGTTGGAGACAAGATTTTTGGTGAAACAGTTGCTTCAAAATTGGTCAACTATGGCACACAATGGTCAAATATGAATCTTGAAGATGCTCAAGACGGTTATTTTAATAAAGAAAAAGCGCAAGCTCAGTTCGCAGAAGCTAAAAAAGAATTAGAAGCACAAGGTGTGACTTTCCCAATTCATTTGGACTTGCCTGTAGACCAGGTTAATAAGACCTTGCTTTCAGGAACAAACTCAATCAAGCAATCAATCGAATCAACACTTGGTTCTGAAAATGTAGTGGTTGATGTTATCCAATTGTCGACAGATGATTATACAAATGCAACAGTTCAAGCGCCAACTCCAGCAGATCATGATTATGATTTGAACTTGGATGGATGGTCAGCTGACTACCAAGATCCTTCGACTTACCTCAATCCTTTCAACGCTGAGGACGGTTTCTACCTCAAGATTCTAGGACTTGATCCAAGCAAAGACACAGGTAAGATAACCAGTCTCGGTTTGGACCAATATACTCAAAAATTAAAAACGGCAGATGCAGAAAATACAGACGTTGCTAAACGCTATGAAAACTATGCAGATGCACAAGCGTGGTTGATTGATAGTTCTCTTCTAATTCCAGTTGTATCGAATGGTGGTGGAGCTTCGGTGACACGCGTGACACCTTTCACACGTGCATATTCACTTGTTGGAATCAAAGGGACTGGAAGCAACTATAAGTATATGAGATTGCAGAAAGATGTGGTTACCATTGCCCAGTTTGACGAAGCTAAAGCCAAATGGGAACAAGAACGTAAAAAAGCAGTCGAACAGAGTCAAAAAGAGCTTGAAAATCACGTCAAATAACTTAAAAAAAGGCCGGGATGATATCCTAGCCTTTTTTGCATGTAATGAGTCTCTAAAATGGTAACTACTAGTTTTTTGGCTTTTTGACCTTTCAAAAGTTATTTTAGCTTTTCTCTAGCTAGAGCATTCAGAAATCCAGAAGATTATTGGGGGATTGCAGGTATGGAACTGTGACATCAAGACCTCGCTACCGATTTCTGTAGTCCATACTATTTTATCAAAAGCCGCATTAAAAAAACTTAATTTTCTAAATATAATATTTTTATTTTCAAGGAAAAAGAAAACGGTCGCACTCCGGAAGTTAATAGCATTCATGGATGTTTTATGATATAATAAGAATAAAATATTTTGTAGAGGTGTAAGGTGGGGCGACGTTTGAAAAAGACTAAAGCAGGTAAAATTCATCAAAATATCAATATATTGCTAATGATAGTATATGTAATCATTGCTTGTTTTTTGCTGTTTTTAATGTTCAGATATCATATTTTGGCTGTTAATTATGTCAACTTTCTTCTAGCCTTTATGATGGCTTTGATAGGGATAGTAGCCATGGTTTTGATTTTAAATAAAAAAGCCAAGATTTTTACTTTAATCATGCTCGTGCTATCTATCATGACCAGCTCACTAGCCTTGGTTGGAGTTCAACAGTTCATTAGTTTGGCCAATCAATTAAATGCGACATCCAACTATTCTAGTTATTCTATCAGTGTTGCAGTCTTGGCAGATAGTGAAATTGGCAATGTGTCACAACTTTCCAGTGTGACAGCTCCAACTGGGACAGATTCTGAAAACATCCAAAAATTGCTAGATGATATTAAAGCAACTCAGAGTAAAGACTTGTCTGTTGAAGAGAGTTCTTCCTATCTTGCGGCCTATAAGAGCCTCTTGGAGGGAGACTCTAAGGCAATTGTCTTGAATAGTGTTTTTGAAAACCTGATTGAACAGGAATATCCAGACCACGCCAAGAAGATTAAAAAGATCTACACTAAGGAATTAACCAAGACTGTTGAGGCGCCTAAGGTTTCTCAAAACAAGGCCTTTAATCTTTACATTAGTGGGATTGATACTTATGGACCGATCAGCTCAGTGTCGCGTTCGGATGTCAATATCATCATGACTGTTAATCAAGAGACTAAGAAAATTCTCTTGACAACGACCCCTCGCGATGCCTATGTTCCAATCGCAGATGGTGGGAATAACCAAAATGATAAGCTGACTCATGCAGGTATTTATGGTGTGGATGCTTCCATTCATACCTTAGAAAATCTCTATGGTATAGAGCTGAATTACTATGCACGACTTAACTTCACCTCCTTCTTGAAATTAATCGATTTGCTAGGTGGAGTAGATGTCTATAATGATCAAGAATTTACATCTCTTCATGGCAAATATCACTTCCCTGTTGGTAATGTTCATCTAGACTCTGAACAAGCTCTGGGATTTGTACGCGAGCGTTATTCATTAGCAAACGGTGATGGAGATCGTGGACGTAACCAACAAAAAGTTATTTCTGCTATTATTCAAAAACTAACTTCAACAGAAGCTCTGAAGAATTTCGATGGCATTATGCAAAGCTTGCAAGATTCAGTGCAAACAAATATGCCACCTGAAACAATGATGAACTTGGTAAATACTCAATTGGAAAGTGGCGGTAAATATACTGTCATCACTCGAGATTTAAAAGGAACTGGTCGTATGGATCTCCCTTCATATGCCATGCCGGACAGCAGTCTTTATATGTTAGAAGTGGATTCTAATAGTTTGGAAACTTTAAAAACAGAAATCAAAGATATCATGGAAGGTAGATAAGATGATTGATATCCATTCACACATAGTTTTTGATGTAGACGACGGGCCTCAAGATTGGGCAGAAAGCAAAGCCCTTCTCGAAGAAGCCTACGCTCAAGGAGTTCGTACGATCGTTTCGACATCACACCGTCGAAAGGGGATGTTCGAAACTCCGGAGGATGAAATTGCAAGGAATTTTAAAGTTGTCAAGGAACTAGCTAAGGAGATTGCACCTGACTTAAGGATTTTGTATGGAGCGGAAATCTATTACACTAGTGACGCCTTGAAGAAACTAGAAAATCAGCAGATTCCACAATTAAACGGCACACGCTATGCCTTGATCGAATTTAGTATGAATACCCCTTATCGTGAAATCCATAATGCATTAACCAATGTGCTCATGCTAGGAATAACTCCAGTAATAGCTCATATAGAGCGTTACGATGCTTTGGAAAACAACGAAAAAAGGGTTAAAGAGCTTATTAATATGGGTTGCTATACACAAGTTAATAGTTCAAGTATCCTTAAACAAAAACTTTTTGGAGATACCTATAAATTCATGAAAAAACGTGCTCGCTATTTCTTGGAGCGAGACTTGGTTCATATAGTTGCTAGTGATATGCACAATTTAGATAGTCGGCCACCTTATATGCGAGAGGCTTATGAGATAGTGAGCAAAAAATATGGCCACGATAAGGCTCGGGAACTCTTCGTGAAAAATCCCGAAAAAGTCATTAAAGATCAAATAATCTAGGAGTTAAAATGAAAGAACAAGATACTATTGAAATCAACGTTATTCAGTTGTTAAAGTCCCTATGGGCAAAGAAGCTACTAATCCTTCTTGTAGCTATTGTAGCAGGAGTGGCTTCCTTTGCATATAGTAGTTTTGTGGTCAAACCTGAATATAGAAGTACAACACGAATCTATGTGGTCAACCGAAACCAAAGTGATAAACCAGGTTTGACAAATCAGGATCTACAAGCAGGAACCTACTTGGTTAAGGACTATCGGGAGATCATCCTTTCTCAAGATGTCTTGGAAAAAGTTGTTGCAGATCAAAAATTACGTGTGGATGCCAAGACACTCGGTAGAAAAGTTCAAGTAACAGTTCCAGCTGATACTCGTATCGTATCAATTTCTGTTCGAGATGGTGTGCCTGAAGAGGCTAGCCGTATTGCTAATGCTCTCCGTGAAGTTGCTGCTGAGAAAATCATCTCCGTGACTCGTGTATCAGATGTAACAACCTTAGAAGAAGCACGCCCTGCTTTGTCGCCATCATCTCCAAACATTCGCCGAAACACAATTTTAGGAGTGGGCGCAGGAGCTGGACTTATTGTCGTTGTGATCCTCTTGGTTGAATTGTTGGATGACCGTGTGAAACGTCCAGAAGACATTGAAGATGTAATGAAAATCTCACTTCTTGGAGTCATTCCAGATTTGGATAAATTAAAGTAAGGGAGAACATATGGCAAAGTTAGAATTAGCACAACAAAGAATTGATTCTGTAAAAAAAGCAGAAGAATATTACAATGCGTTACGCACAAATATACAGCTCAGTGGAAACAATTTAAAGGTCATCGCAATTTCATCTATCAATCCTGGTGAAGGTAAATCAACAACTTCTACCAATATTGCTTGGGCTTTTGCGCGTGCAGGTTACAAGACACTCTTGATTGACGCTGATATCAGAAACTCAGTCATGTCTGGAGTGTTCAAGTCAAGAGAAAGAATTACTGGTTTGACAGATTATTTGGCTGGAACGCAGGATTTATCGCATGGACTCTGCGAGACAAATGTTGAGAATTTATTTGTTATCCAATCAGGAGCAGTTTCTCCAAACCCAACCGCTCTTTTGCAAAGTGACAATTTTGAAAGAATGATTGAAACTTTGCGCAAATATTTTGATTACATCATCGTAGATACTGCGCCAATCGGAGTTGTAATTGATGCAGCGATTATTGTGCAAAAATGTGATGCATCGATTTTAGTCACAGAGGCTGGTGAAGCAAAACGAAGAGAAGTTCAAAAAGCCAAGAGTCAGTTAGAACAAATAGGAACACCATTTTTGGGAGTAATACTGAATAAATTTAATGTTCAACGCGAAAAATATGGCTCTTATGGCTCTTATGGCTCTTACGGTAAAAAATAAAAAATAAGATAGGGAGTTCAGTATGGAGGGAAGGGGTTTCTATAATATCACTCTGGCATGTTTACAGAGTGTACTGGTTATTTTGCTAGCTTGTATTCTAATTTCAATCTCAGAAACTGATATTGTATTAAATACAGTATTCGTTCTATTTTTACTTCATTTCGCAGCCTTCTACATCAGTGGCTATGGTAAGGATTTTTTCAAACGAGGTCAGTCACTTGAATTAGTAGAGACAATCAAATATATTATCTTTTATGCCCTGCTGATTAGTTTTTCAAGTTTCTTCCTAAAGGAAAAATTTGTGATTTCTAGACGAGGGATGATTTACTTGCTTTCCTTGTATGGAGTTTTAAACTATTTACTCAGTTTTGTTATCAAACGTTACTGGGTACACTTTAATCACAACTTGAAGGGCAGTAGTAAGATTTTATTGATTACAGCGACATCTCGTACTGAAAAAGTACTGGATCGTTTATTGACCGCAAATGATGTCCAAGGGAAACTGGCTGCTGTATGTGTCTTAGACAAACCTGAATTCTCTCATGACAAGGTGGTCGTTGTGCCGAGAGAACAGCTACTATCTTATGCTACGCATGAAGTAGTTGATGAAGTCTTTGTCAATCTTCCTAGTGAGGATTACGACATTGGAGCTATTATTTCTCAGTTTGAAACAATGGGGATCGATGTAACAGTCAACCTTAACGCTTTCGATAAGAACCTAGGTCGCAATAAACAGATTCACGAAATGGCTGGCTTGAATGTAGTAACCTTCTCTACGAATTTTTACAAGCCCAGTCATGTCATTGCTAAGCGCATCATTGATATTTGTGGAGCTATCGTTGGTCTTGTCATCTGTGGTATTGTCAGCATAGTTTTAGTTCCTTTGATTCGTAAAGATGGGGGACCTGCAATTTTTTCTCAGACTCGTATCGGGAAAAATGGCCGTCATTTCACCTTCTATAAGTTCCGCTCAATGAGAATTGATGCAGAAGCTATCAAGGAACAATTGATGGAGCAAAATACGATGCAAGGTGGAATGTTTAAGATGGATAACGATCCACGTATCACTAAGATTGGGCACATTATTCGAAAAACAAGCTTGGATGAATTGCCACAATTTTGGAATGTATTGATTGGGGATATGAGTCTAGTCGGTACTCGCCCGCCAACGGTAGATGAGTACGAAAAGTACACGCCTGAGCAAAAACGTCGTCTTAGCTTCAAACCTGGAATTACAGGCTTGTGGCAAATTAGTGGTCGCAGTGCTATCACAAACTTTGATGATGTTGTAAAGCTGGATGTTGCTTATATCGATGATTGGACCATCTGGAAAGATTTCGAAATATTGTTAAAAACTGTAAAAGTTGTGTTGATGAGAGATGGAGCAAAGTGAGTTTGTTTGCGCTCTCTGTCTATAAATTAGGAGTAACATGAAAAAAACTGTCTATATTGTAGGGTCAAAAGGGATTCCTGCTAAGTATGGGGGATTTGAAACCTTTGTTGAAAAATTAACAGCCTTTCAACAAGATAAGGATATCCAATATTATGTGGCTTGTATGCGTGAAAACTCTGCAAAGTCAGGGATTACTGAGGATGTTTTTGAACATAACGGTGCTATCTGTTATAACGTCGATGTACCTAATATTGGTCCAGCGCGAGCTATAGCGTATGATATCGCTGCAATTAATAGAGCGATTGATATTGCTAAAGAAAATAAGGATGAAGCTCCTATTTTCTATATCTTAGCCTGCCGCATTGGACCATTTATCCGAGGTATTAAGAAAAAAATCCAGGCGCTAGGTGGGACCCTTCTGGTCAATCCGGATGGTCATGAGTGGTTGCGGGCTAAGTGGAGCGCCCCAGTTCGTCGCTACTGGAAAATTTCTGAAGGTCTAATGGTCAAACATGCTGATCTTTTAGTTTGTGATAGTAAGAATATTGAAAAGTATATCCAAGAAGATTATAAACAGTTTCAACCTAAGACAACCTATATCGCCTATGGAACGGATACAACTCGCTCTACATTAAAGAGTAGTGACGAAAAAGTACGTTCTTGGTTTAAAGATAAAAATATCTCTGAAAATGAGTATTACCTTGTTGTAGGACGATTTGTTCCAGAGAATAACTATGAATCTATGATTCGTGGCTTTTTAGCATCCAACTCTAAGAAGGACTTTGTCCTAATCACAAATGTAGAACAGAATAAATTTTATAATCAGCTATTAGCAAGTACTGAATTTGATAAAGATCCACGAGTGAAATTTGTTGGAACAGTCTACGACCAAGAACTTCTGAAGTATATTCGAGAAAACGCCTTTGCTTACTTCCATGGGCATGAGGTTGGTGGAACCAATCCTTCGCTACTTGAAGCTTTGGAGTCAACAAAGTTGAACCTACTACTTGATGTTGGTTTTAACCGCGAAGTTGGGGAGCAAAGTGCCATCTATTGGAAAAAAGATGAGCTTTCCAAAGTAATCGAGAAAGTTGAACAATTTGATGCAAAAATGATTGATGAGTTAGATAGACAATCAAATCAGAGAATTGCGGATTATTTCACTTGGGAAAAGATTGTCACAGACTATGAAAAATTATTTAAAGGTTAGAAATGCAGAAAATTTTATATCTCCACGCTGGTGCCGAAATGTATGGCGCTGACAAGGTTTTGTTGGAGCTTATTAAAGGTTTGAAAAAGGACGAATTTGAAGCACACGTTATTTTACCCAATAACGGTGTTTTAGTGGGTGCTCTTGAGAGTGTTGGTGCCAAGGTAAAAGTTATCGATTATCCAATATTGCGCCGTAAATATTTTAATCCTAAGGGAATCCTCGAGTATTTTGGATCATATAACCGTTATTCAAAGCAAATCGCTGAATATGCTAAGGAAAACGGAATTACTCTCATTCACAATAATACCACTGCGGTACTTGAAGGAATTTATCTTAAACGTAAGTTGAAACTTCCTTTGATTTGGCATGTACATGAAATTATCGTAAAACCAAAAGCAATCTCAGATTTTATCAATTTTTTGATGGGACGATATGCTGATAAGATTGTGACAGTTTCAAATGCCGTAGCTAATCATGTGAAGGGATCACGATTTGTGAAAGACAATCAAGTTCAAGTTATCTATAATGGTGTTGACAATGCTGTCTATCATGAAATGGATGCTAACACCGTCCGTGATCAATTTGGTATCGCACAAGATGTGCTTGTCATCGGTATGGTTGGTCGAGTGAATGCCTGGAAAGGGCAAGGCGATTTTCTAGAAGCCGTGATACCAATCTTACAGGTCAATCCCAAAGCAGTAGCCTTTTTAGCAGGTAGTGCATTTGAAGGTGAAGAGTGGCGCGTGGATGAGTTGGAAAAAGCCATTTCAGACTCACCAGTAGCTGGACAAATCAAGCGAATCGACTATTATAGCAAGACGACAGAACTCTATAATATGTTTGATATTTTTATCTTGCCAAGTACCAATCCAGATCCACTGCCAACAGTCGTACTAGAAGCCATGTCCTGTGGTAAGCCTGTAGTGGGTTACCGTCATGGAGGTGTCTGTGAGATGGTGAAGGAAGGCGAAAACGGAATTCTTGCTACACCGAATCAGCCTGCAGAATTGTCTAAGGCAATTCAAGAATTGGCTGATAATACCGAGAAAAGAGAGCAGTTTGGTAAGGCCTCTGTCAAACGCCAAAAAGAACTCTTTTCATTACAAAGTTATATTCGGAATTTTTCGGAGTTGTATAAAAAATATAAGTAAATAATATTGAGGAAGTAATATGAATTTTCCAATTGATTTTGTGGTAACTTGGGTCGATGGAAGTGATCCGATTTGGCGAGAAAAGAAAAGTCGGTATGATGGATCTGTAGATACGTTCCAAAAAAGTATGAATTCAGAGAAAGCTTATCGAGATTGGGGCACTTTTAAATACTGGTTTAGAGGAGTTGAAAAGTTTGCACCTTGGGTAAATAAAGTTTATCTCGTAACAGACAATCAAAGACCAGATTGGTTGAATACTAGTAATGAAAAATTGGTAATAGTAGATCATAAAGATATTATTTGTCAGGATTATTTACCAGTTTTTTCTGCTAACCCAATTGAAAGTAACATTCATAGGATACCAGGTTTGTCAGAGCATCTTGTTTTTTTTAATGATGATATGTATTTAACGGCACCAGTAAAGCCGACGGATTTTTTCTCAGAGGAAGGCTTTCCTAAATATAATACGGCTCTATCTCCTATTATTCCTGAGAGATATGGCACAGGGAATTTTCAAATAAATGATATGGAAATTATTACTAGTCACTTTACTCGAAATGAAATTTTGAAAAATGGACATTTTTTTGATCCAAAGCAAGGATTAAAAAATGTTGTAAAGTCACTTCTATATAAAAATAGTAAGTTTATCTGTGGTTTCTGGGAAAGTCACTTACCTTATCCTCTGTTAAAATCAACTATGGAATTAGTGTGGGAGAAGGAAAAAGATATCTTAGAAAAAACTTCAGCTAGCCGTTTCAGAAATCCATCCGACACTAATGTTTGGCTCTTTAAGTATTGGCAAATTGCTAGTGGGCAATACGCAGTTGGAAATCCTAAGTTAGGTGGTCTTTTTTCTTTGGACAATGCAGGACCAGATTTTTGGAGCTTATTGAAGACTGGGAAATACCAAATTATGTGTATCAATGATGGATTTAATATTCAAGACGAAGAAAAAGTGATGGTGGACTTTGTTAAGGAGATGAATCATCTATTTCCTGATAAAAGTTCATTTGAATCATAGATTAATAAGGAGTTAAGTATGAAATCAGTTTGCGCCCTTGTAGTAACCTACAATCGCTCAAAATATCTTCACAAGGCTTTAGAAGGTATAATAAGTCAACAAAAAGAAGTTTCAGGAGTATTAATCTTCAATAATAATTCTACGGATAATACTGAGGAAATGCTTGTTGATTTAGGATACATTGATGCGAAAGGTGATGAAATATCAGAAAATCATCTATATGAAACAGAGAAGGACGGAAGATGTTTTTACTATTATCATAATCATGAAAATCTTGGGGGAGCCGGAGGGTTTTCAAATGGTATTAAATTAATATCCAAACTTGATTATGATTATGTATGGATTATGGATGATGATGTCTATCCTGAACCTGATTGTTTAGAAAAGATTATGGAACAAATGGTTTTACAAAATGTTCAAGTAGGTATACCGAATCGTACCGATAAAAATTTTGATGATAGAGCCATTACTAACTTTGACTTTGATGACTATCATAAGTTTTGGACAGAAATGAGGAAAACAGTAACTTATGGTCCGTTTAATGATGCTGCTATAAAAGTTGTTGATATGCCCTTTGAAGGTCCTGTAGTTGAAATGTCATTACTTCGTAAAGTTGGTATTCCTGATAGTGGATTTTTTATTGAATACGATGATTCCGATTTTGCGCAACGTTTGCAAAAACATTCAGAAATTATCTTTGTTACTAAGGCGCAGTTGCATAGACAACTTGCTGTAAAGGTTGATCCTTCTGTTGTAAAAAAGGAAGAACCTTATAATTGGCGAAATTACTATAAAATTAGAAATAACATCATTTTTGATAAGCGTTATGGGAAAAATTGGAAAGTCCGTCAATTAAGCCCACTGATACTAATTGCTCATCATCTTGTGCTTGCTATTCGCCATCGACATTTAAAACAGAACTTCCCAATTATTTGGAAAGGTTTTTGGGATGGAGTGTTTCAACGTATGGGGAAACGAGTAGAACCTAATTATTAATAAGGAGCGAAAAATGTCTAAATTATTGTTGAGCTTTATTATGCCAACTTTTAACTCTTCAGAATACTTGGCAAAAACGATGGATAGTTTAATTGCTTCAATTGGTCAACACAGTAGTTCAGTGGAAATAATCTGTGTAGATGATGGATCAACTGATAATACTGTCGCTATATTGGAAGAATATAAATCTGTTTTTGATAATTTAATTGTGATACGAAATAACCATGGTGGTGTAAGTCAAGCTAGAAACACAGCATTGGATATGGTATCAGGGACATTTATCAGTTTTGTTGATAGTGATGATCTTTTTGAAGAGAACTTTTTAGATATTTTTTTAAATATGGAGAAAAATTTTGATATCTTATTCACAGATGTTAAATATTTGGCAGGAAATCTATATATACCAGGAATTTCTTTTGAAAAAAAAATAAAGGTTTTTAAAAATTCGTTACGAATTGGTGAATATGGTATTGAACCTGGAGTAGCAGGAAAGTTCTTTAGAACAGAGATTGTTAATAAAAATAGGATAAGATTTAATACAGAGTTATCTGTAAGTGAAGATGTTCTGTTTAATTTTAACTTTATTACGTATGCAGATAATGTACTACTTAGTTCAGAAAAATTTTATACTGTAACAGGTACTCATAGTTTAATGTTCTATAACGAAAAAAATCTAGCTGGTCAAGTAGAATTTGTGAATCAGGTAAGAAAAATATTATCTATCTATCCTGATAATTCTGATAAACAATTACTAGAAGATAAGTTCATCATAAATGCGATGACTATTTTTATTGATCGTTACTTTGGACCACTTTGGTTAAATGGAACCTACTCTTTAAATAAAGCGTCAAAATTGATGAAAACCACAATAGAAGATAATAAATTTTCAAAGGCTTTTAATAGTAGCAGGCTAGATTATTCCATTGGAAATCGTTATGTTGTATTTAGAAAGTTATTGAGGTTTAAACAATATAAGTTATGCCTGATATATAATCGGGTAATGGATAAAATTAAGGGATACGAGAGATTTAGGAAACATTGATTAGTGAATTATTTCGAAATTCTTATAGAGATAATATATATGACTAACCGTATTGCTATTTATCTTACTTAGAAATTATTTTGGTTTCCCTTAGTATAAGAATCGAAAGGTATGGAAAGTACTTGTGAATAATAATCGTATTATTTCAGAAAAAATCTATTTATTTACCCTTTTTGCATGGGTCGTTATCACTTCTCTTGTTACAACTACTTATTTTGGTCGATTAGATGGATTTATCTTACTTTATAGACCGATAATATATTTTACAATTATCATTTTGCTATTTAAAGAGTTAATTAACTTGCCTAGAACTCTATTCTATTTTAATGTTCATTGGAAACAACTATTAATAGTGATATTATTAATCTTTTCTATGTTTATAATTTCAAAAAATCGTGATGGAATATTAAATATTAGTGTTTTATTTTTGGTGTTTTCAGCTAGAGATATTGACTATAAGAAGCTTTTGTGTACTTTTTCAGTAGCTACATTTACAGTGCTGTTAATTACAGTGTTATCTAGCAATATGGGAATTATTTCGAACATGCTCATGAATGTAAATGGTGGGTACCGATATAGCTTAGGATTTACTTATGTTTCATTCGCATCTCAGCGTTTGTTCTTTGCTATATGTAGCTATCTTATGTTTAAAGATAAGAGGACAACTTATCTTGAAATGTTATTTTTGCTATTGTTGACTATTTATTTTTATAAGCAAACATCAACATCAAGTCCATTCTATTTAAGTATTATTGTACTTGCCTATGCTTTGATAAGTTTAAAAGTTGTTAAAAGAGATATTATTTTAAAAAGTATTTTTCTATCAAATATTGCGAAATTTAGTTATCTAATTTCTTTATGTATTGTTTTATTCTTTTGTTTTTATTCTTCAGGTGAGTTTTTTCACCTAATTGATCAGTTTACGCACAATCGTCTGCGACTTAGTGTCGAAGGATTTCAAAATTTTGGAGTCCATTTGTTCGGGCAGCGAATTTCCTTTAAAACCCTTGATATATTTGGGAATTTCACTAGTGAATATAATTTCATTGATAGCTCTTTTGTACAGCTATTTGTAATTGATGGCTTAATTGTCGCTGGTTTTATGTTGTTTGCAATTACTAATGTTATGAAATATTTTTTATCAATTCGAAAGGATATCGTACTTGCATGTTTAGGAATTATGATTATCCATGGCATGTTTGATCCTCAAATGTTAGTTCTTCAATATTCCCCATTAATCTTATTGATCAGTCGATTATTTGTCATTAATTCGAATAATAGAATTGAATAAAGTAAAGTTTATGTTAATTTAATAGGAAAGCAAAAAGTTATATCCTTATGAAAGTACTAAAAAACTACGCCTACAATCTTTCTTATCAATTGTTGGTAATTATACTTCCGATTATTACGACTCCCTATGTAACGCGGGTCTTTTCTTCGGATGATTTAGGGACGTATGGTTATTTTAATTCCATCGTTACTTATTTTATCCTCTTAGCGACGCTAGGGGTTGCCAATTATGGGACCAAGGTCATTTCAGGGCATCGCAAGGAAATCGAAAAAAACTTTTGGGGGATCTACTCCCTGCAATTAGGTGCAACTCTTCTTTCTCTGTCCTTGTATGGTCTTTTTTGTCTGACTCTATCCTTTATGCAAAATCCGGTAGCCTACATTCTAGGCTTGAGTCTGGTTTCAAAAGGTTTAGACATTTCCTGGCTCTTTCAAGGATTGGAGGATTTTCGAAAGATTACTGTTCGAAATATCACGGTCAAGCTCGTTGGGGTAGTCTCCATCTTTCTCTTTGTCAAATCTGCAAATGACCTATATCTCTATGTTTTTTTGCTAACCATATTTGAACTTTTGGGGCAACTAAGTATGTGGTTACCTGCTCAGGAGTTTATCGGTAAACCGCATTTTGACATAGAATATGCTAAGCATCATTTGAAACCTGTCATCTTATTGTTCCTTCCGCAAGTGGCAATTTCCTTGTATGTAACGCTAGATCGTACCATGCTTGGAGCCTTAGCTTCGACAAAAGATGTAGGGATTTATGACCAGGCTCTGAAGTTGGTAAATATCCTTCTGACCTTGGTAACCTCCTTGGGAAGCGTTATGTTGCCACGTGTCGCTCATTTGTTAGCGACAGGTGATCATAAGGCAGTCAATAAGATGCATGAAATGTCCTTTCTAATTTATAACTTGGTAATTTTTCCTATTATGGCAGGGATTCTGATTGTCAATGATGATTTTGTTCAATTTTTCCTTGGTCAAGATTTTCAGGATGCACGTTATGCAATCGCCATTATGATCTTCCGTATGTTCTTCATCGGATGGACCAATATTATGGGAATTCAAATCTTAATCCCTCATAACCGAAATAAAGAATTCATGATTTCAACAACGGCTCCTGCAATTATCAGTGTAGGATTAAACTTATTATTCCTTCCTAAACTTGGTTATATCGGAGCAGCCATTGTTTCTGTCTTAACAGAGGCGCTAGTGTGGGCAATTCAATTGTACTTTACCCGCAGATACCTAAAAGAAGTTCCTATTATTGGATCTATGACAAAAATTGTCCTAGCATCAGCTATCATGTATGGCATTTTGCTAGGTTCAAAAACAGTTATACATTTTTCGCCAACCCTAAATGTTCTAGTTTTTGCAGTGCTTGGCGGAATTATTTATCTTTTTGCAGTTCTATCTTTGAAAGTGGTAGATGTAAAAGAATTAAAACAAATCATTGGGAAAAAATAGAATGCATAAAACTCGGAATATTAATTTAGATTTAATAAAAGTGCTAGCATGTATTGGAGTTGTTTTACTTCATACAACAATGATTGGATTTAAAGACACAGGGTCTTGGAATCTTTTGGCGTATTTATATTACTTAGGCACTTACTCTATACCTCTGTTTTTTATGGTCAATGGTTATTTATTGTTAGGAAAGAGTAATATAACCTATTCCTACATACTGCAGAAAGTCAAATGGATTTTAATAATAGTATCATCATGGACTACTATCATTTGGCTCTTTAAAAGAGACTTTACAGTTAATCCAATAAAAAAAATTGTAGGCTCTCTGTTGCAAAAAGGGTATTTCTCTCAGTTCTGGTTTTTTGGTGCATTAATACTTATCTATTTGTGTTTGCCAATTTTAAGAAAATTTCTAAATTCAAAAAGAAGCTATTTATATATTCTATCTTTCTTTGTCGCTACGGGTTTAATTTTTGAGTTAGTAAATATTATACTTCAAATGCCGTTACAGTCATATGTTATACAAACCTTTAGGTTATGGACGTGGTTTTTCTATTATCTTATAGGAGGTTTGGTAGCTCAATTTGATAAAGATTTTATAAAAAATGGGTTTAAGAGATGGATGAAAGTAGTTACAATATTGTTGTTGTTGATTTCCCCAGTAATACTATTTTTCTTAGCAAAAACTATTTACCATAATCTTTTTGCTGAATATTTTTATGATATTCTTTTTGTAAAAATTCTAAGCATAGGAATTTTCTTGACGATATTTACACTTGATTTGAATGAAGAAAAAGGTAAACGGATTGTTTTTCTTTCTAATCAAACTATGGGTGTTTTCATAGTACATACTTATGTTATGAAAGTGTTAGAAAAATTACTTGGTTTTAGTTATCTAGGTTCATATTTACTTTTTCCAATATTCACTTTATGTATAAGTTTTATTGTTGTTAGTTTATTAATGAAAATTCCTTATTTCAATCGAATCGTCAAAATATAAAAAGGAGAATAAAATGTACGATTATCTCGTCGTTGGTGCAGGTTTGTCTGGAGCAATCTTTGCACACGAAGCTACAAAACGTGGAAAAAAAGTTAAAGTGATTGACAAGCGTGATCACATCGGTGGAAATATCTACTGTGAAAATGTTGAGGGCATCAATGTCCACAAGTACGGTGCCCACATTTTCCATACTTCAAATAAAAAGGTTTGGGACTATGTCAACCAGTTTGCTGAATTCAATAACTATATCAACTCACCAGTGGCTAACTACAAGGGTAGCCTCTACAATCTTCCTTTCAACATGAATACCTTTTACGCTATGTGGGGAACTAAGACACCACAAGAAGTCAAGGATAAGATTGCCCAGCAAACGGCTGACATGAAAGATATTGAGCCTAAGAACCTTGAAGAACAGGCAATCAAGTTGATTGGTCCAGATATCTACGAAAAGTTGATCAAGGGCTATACAGAAAAACAATGGGGACGTTCTGCAACAGACCTTCCACCATTTATCATCAAGCGCCTCCCAGTGCGTTTGACCTTTGATAACAACTACTTTAATGACCGGTACCAAGGAATCCCAATCGGTGGCTACAATGTCATTATTGAAAATATGTTGGGCGATGTAGAAGTAGAGCTTGGGGTTGACTTCTTTGCTAATCGTGAAGAGCTGGGAAAATCAGCTGATAAAGTTGTCTTTACAGGGATGATTGACCAGTACTTTGACTACAAGCATGGAGAGTTGGAATACCGTAGTCTTCGTTTTGAGCACGAAGTTTTGGATGAGGAAAACCATCAAGGAAATGCAGTAGTTAACTATACAGAACGTGAAATCCTTTATACTCGTATCATTGAGCATAAGCACTTTGAGTATGGTAAACAACCTAAGACAGTTATCACACGTGAATACCCATCTGACTGGAAACGCGGGGATGAACCATATTATCCAATCAACGATGAAAAGAATAATGCTATGTTTGCTAAGTACCAAGAAGAAGCTGAGAAAAATGACAAGGTTATCTTCTGTGGACGTCTTGCAGATTATAAATACTACGACATGCACGTGGTTATTGAACGTGCACTTAGTGTAGTAACGGATGAGTTTGGTTACTAAGACATGCATTTTTAACAATATAATGATTGTTTAACAACAAAGAAAGGTACCCTATTATGAAAGGTATTATTCTCGCGGGTGGTTCGGGGACACGTTTATATCCTTTGACTCGAGCCGCATCAAAACAACTGATGCCGGTTTATGATAAACCGATGATTTACTATCCACTTTCAACATTGATGTTGGCTGGGATTAGGGATATTTTGATAATCTCAACTCCTCAAGATTTGCCTCGTTTTAAAGAGCTTCTTCAAGACGGATCTGAGTTTGGGATTCAACTTTCTTATGCAGAGCAACCAAGTCCAGATGGTTTGGCACAAGCCTTTATCATTGGTGAAGAGTTTATTGGTGATGATAGCGTTGCTCTGATCTTAGGTGACAATATCTATCACGGTCCTGGCCTTTCTAAGATGCTACAAAAGGCAGCAAGCAAGGAGTCGGGGGCAACTGTGTTTGGCTACCATGTGAAGGACCCAGAACGGTTCGGTGTTGTTGAGTTTGATGAAGACATGAACGCTATTTCTATCGAAGAAAAGCCAGAACACCCTCGTTCAAATTATGCAGTTACAGGCCTCTATTTCTACGATAATGATGTAGTAGAAATTGCTAAATGTATTAAACCAAGCCCGCGTGGTGAATTGGAAATTACAGATGTCAACAAGGCTTATCTAGATCGTGGAGATTTATCCGTTGAGGTGATGGGACGTGGCTTTGCTTGGCTAGATACTGGAACCCATGAAAGTTTACTCGAGGCTTCGCAGTACATCGAGACAGTGCAACGGATGCAAAATGTTCAGGTAGCAAACTTGGAAGAAATTGCTTATCGCATGGGCTATATCAGTCGAGAAGATGTCTTGGCCTTAGCCCAACCACTTAAGAAAAATGAATACGGACAGTATCTGCTCCGTCTGATTGGAGAAGCATAGATGACAGATAATTTTTTCGGTAAGACGCTTGCGGCACGCAAGATTGATGCAATTCCAGGTATGTTGGAGTTTGATATCCCCGTTCATGGAGACAACCGTGGCTGGTTTAAAGAAAATTTCCAAAAGGAAAAAATGCTCCCACTTGGTTTCCCAGAGTCTTTCTTTGCAGAAGGAAAATTGCAAAACAATGTATCCTTCTCACGCAAAAATGTCCTCCGTGGTCTCCACGCAGAGCCTTGGGACAAGTACATCTCTGTAGCAGATGGAGGGAAAGTTCTGGGTTCTTGGGTTGATCTACGCGAGGGCGAAACCTTTGGTAATACTTATCAGACGGTCATTGATGCGAGCAAGGGAATCTTTGTCCCTCGAGGCGTGGCCAATGGCTTTCAAGTCCTATCAGATACAGTTTCTTATAGTTATCTGGTCAATGATTATTGGGCTCTCGAACTCAAACCTAAGTATGCCTTTGTAAACTACGCTGACCCAAGCCTTGGCATCGAATGGGAAAATCTTGCAGAAGCAGAGGTTTCAGAAGCAGATAAAAATCATCCACTACTTAAGGATGTAAAGCCTTTGAAAAAAGAAGATTTGTAAAAAGGAAAGAATATGACTGAATACAAAAAAATTATCGTGACAGGTGGGGCTGGCTTTATCGGTTCTAACTTTGCCCACTATGTTTACAAGAATTTTCCAGATGTTCACGTGACAGTCCTAGACAAGTTGACTTATGCTGGAAACCGCGCCAATATTGAGGAAATTTTAGGTGATCGTGTTGAGTTAGTTGTTGGTGACATTGCTGATGCAGACTTGGTAGACAAGTTAGCAGCTCAAGCAGATGCTATTGTGCACTATGCCGCGGAAAGTCACAATGACAATTCGCTCAATGATCCATCACCATTTATCCATACCAACTTCATCGGAACCTATACTCTTTTAGAAGCTGCTCGTAAGTATGATATTCGTTTCCACCATGTGTCTACAGACGAAGTTTATGGTGATCTTCCTCTACGTGAGGATTTGCCAGGTCATGGTGAGGGACCAGGTGAGAAATTTACTGCTGAAACCAAATACAATCCAAGCTCTCCTTACTCATCAACCAAGGCTGCTTCAGACTTGATTGTCAAAGCCTGGGTACGATCATTTGGTGTTAAAGCAACGATTTCCAACTGTTCAAATAACTACGGTCCCTATCAACACATTGAAAAATTTATCCCACGTCAGATTACCAACATCCTAAGTGGAATTAAGCCAAAACTTTATGGTGAAGGTAAGAACGTTCGTGACTGGATTCATACAAATGACCATTCTTCAGGAGTTTGGACAATCTTGACCAAAGGGGAAATCGGAGAAACCTACTTGATTGGGGCTGATGGCGAGAAGAACAACAAGGAAGTATTGGAACTTATACTTAAGGAAATGGGACAGCCTGCCGATGCTTACGATCATGTAACTGACCGTGCAGGACATGACCTTCGCTATGCGATTGACGCAAGTAAGCTCCGTGATGAGTTGGGCTGGAAACCTGAATTTACCAACTTTGAAGCTGGTCTCAAGGAAACAATCAAGTGGTACACAGACAACCAAGACTGGTGGGAATCAGAGAAAGAAGCTGTTGAAGCCAACTACGCTAAGACACAAGAGGTTCTTGAAAAATAAAAACGGAGGTCGGGATTTTTTGTCCCTACCTCTATTGCTGTAGGGAAGAATTATGAATCAGTTGAAAGGAAGAAAAATGATTTTAATTACAGGAGCAAATGGTCAATTAGGAACTGAACTTCGACATTTGTTGGATGAGCGTAATGAAGAATACGTTGCTGTTGATGTGGCTGAGATGGATATTACCAATGCAGAAATGGTTGAGAAAGTTTTTGAAGAAGTGAAACCGACTTTAGTCTACCATTGTGCAGCCTACACAGCTGTTGATGCAGCAGAGGATGAAGGGAAAGAATTGGACTATGCTATCAATGTTACGGGAACAGAAAATGTCGCCAAAGCATCTGAAAAGCATGGTGCAACTCTAGTTTATATTTCTACGGACTATGTCTTTGATGGTAAGAAACCAGTTGGACAAGAGTGGGAAGTTGATGATCGACCAGACCCACAGACAGAATATGGCCGGACTAAGCGTTTGGGAGAGGAGCTTGTAGAAAAACACGTTTCAAACTACTATATTATCCGTACCGCCTGGGTTTTTGGTAATTACGGCAAAAACTTCGTTTTTACCATGCAAAATCTAGCTAAAACTCATAAGACCTTGACAGTTGTAAATGATCAACATGGCCGTCCAACATGGACTCGTACCTTGGCTGAGTTCATGACCTACCTAGCTGAAAACCGCAAGGAATTTGGTTATTATCATTTGTCGAATGATGCGACAGAAGATACAACATGGTATGACTTTGCAGTTGAAATTTTGAAGGATACAGATGTCGAAGTCAAGCCAGTAGACTCAAGCCAATTTCCTGCCAAAGCTAAACGCCCCCTAAACTCAACGATGAGTCTGGCCAAAGCCAAAGCTACAGGATTTGTCATTCCAACTTGGCAAGATGCCTTGAAAGAATTTTATAAACAAGAAGTAAAAAAATAGCCTTACTGGAGGCAAAAATGGTTACGCGAAGAGAGAGAAGAGAGATTCTCTTTCTTTTTTTGTTTCATCATCTCTACAATCGTCGGATAATTATAAAAATTCAAGAAAAAGCTTGGATAAATGTTAGAAAATCCAAGCACGAATGTATTTTTTGTGTTATAATATTCTGTGAATAGCTATGCCTTCATATAGCTATTAAAAATAGAAGTGTGAAACTTGGAAGATAGAGAGGACGCAGTGTAATGACTAGGAATGGTTTTTTTACAGGCTTAGATATCGGAACTAGCTCTATTAAAGTGTTGGTTGCAGAGCTTGTAAATGGTGAAGTAAATGTAATTGGCGTTAGTAATGCCAAAAGTAAAGGTGTCAAAGATGGGATTATCGTTGACATCGAAGCAGCAGCGACTGCTATTAAGTCTGCAATTTCTCAAGCAGAAGAAAAAGCAGGAATTTCAATCAAGTCTGTAAACGTTGGCTTGCCAGCTAATTTGTTGCAAGTTGAGCCAACTCAAGGTATGATTCCAGTGACATCAGACACCAAGGAAATTACTGATCAAGACGTTGAGAATGTAGTTAAATCAGCTTTGACTAAAAGTATGACTCCAGACCGTGAAGTTATCACCTTTATTCCAGAGGAATTTGTCGTAGATGGATTCCAAGGAATTCGTGATCCTCGTGGGATGATGGGTGTGCGTTTGGAAATGCGCGGTCTCTTGTATACTGGTCCACGTACAATTCTCCACAATCTTCGTAAAACTGTTGAGCGTGTTGGAGTTCAAGTTGATAACGTGATTATTTCACCTCTTGCAATGGTTCATTCAGTCTTGAACGAAGGTGAACGCGAGTTTGGTGCGACTGTTATTGATATGGGTGGAGGCCAAACGACTGTTGCCACTATTCGCAACCAAGAACTCCAATACACAAATGTCAACCAAGAAGGTGGCGATTATGTCACAAAAGACATCTCTAAAGTTCTCAAGACTTCTAAGAAAATTGCAGAAGGTCTAAAACTGAACTACGGGGAAGCTTATCCACCGTTAGCTAGCAAGGAAACCTTCCAAGTTGAAGTGATCGGTGAGGTTGAACCAGTTGAAGTGACTGAGGAATACTTGGCTGAGATTATTTCAGCAAGACTTAAGCACATTTTTGAGCAAATTAAGCAAGACTTGGAAAGACGTCACCTATTAGACTTGCCAGGAGGTATTGTCTTAATTGGTGGGAATGCCCTTCTTCCAGGTGTCGTTGAATTGGCCCAAGAAGTATTTGGAGTACGTGTTAAGTTATTCGTGCCAAATCAAGTTGGTATTCGCAACCCTGCTTTCGCTCATGTCATCAGCTTGTCAGAATTCGCTGGCAGCCTTACTGAAGTGAATGTTTTGGCACAACGAGCAATTCGAGGTGACGAAAGTTTACGCCACCAACCGATTGATTTTAGAAATTCAGCTCAACCAGTTTCACCTGTTTCTCCACGACCAGTATTTAATACGGTGACAACTCCTGAGCCTGAAACAACTCAATCTGTTGAACCAGTAGCTCCTCTTCAATCAGAAGAAAAGAGCAAGGGTAAATTAACGGATCGTTTCCGTAGCTTGATTGGAAGCATGTTTGACGAATAAAATAGAGGAATATAAATATGACATTTTCATTTGATACAGCAGCTGCACAAGGTGCAGTCATTAAAGTAATCGGTGTCGGCGGTGGTGGTGGAAATGCCATCAACCGTATGGTTGACGAAGGCGTTTCTGGCGTTGAGTTTATCGCAGCCAACACAGATGTACAGGCTTTGAGCAGTACAAAAGCTGAGACAGTTATCCAGCTTGGCCCTAAATTGACTCGTGGACTTGGTGCAGGAGGTCAACCTGAGGTTGGTCGTAAAGCTGCAGAAGAAAGCGAAGAAGTGCTGACAGAAGCAATCAGCGGTGCTGACATGGTCTTCATCACTGCTGGTATGGGTGGTGGTTCTGGTACAGGAGCTGCACCAGTTATCGCTCGTATTGCAAAAAGTCTTGGAGCTTTGACAGTAGGTGTTGTCACTCGTCCATTTGGCTTTGAAGGAAGCAAACGTGGACAATTTGCCATCGAAGGGATTAACGAACTTCGTGAGCATGTTGATACACTCTTGATTATCTCAAACAATAACTTGCTAGAAATCGTCGACAAGAAAACTCCACTTCTTGAAGCATTGAGTGAAGCAGACAACGTTCTTCGTCAAGGTGTACAAGGGATTACAGATTTGATCACAAATCCTGGTTTGATCAACTTGGACTTTGCAGACGTTAAGACTGTTATGGCTAACAAAGGAAATGCCCTTATGGGTATTGGTATCGGTAGCGGTGAAGAACGTGTTGTAGAAGCTGCTCGTAAAGCAATCTACTCACCACTTCTCGAAACAACTATCGATGGTGCTGAGGATGTTATCGTTAACGTAACTGGTGGTTTGGACTTGACTTTGATTGAAGCTGAAGAAGCATCAGAAATTGTTAACCAAGCGGCTGGTCATGGTGTTAACATCTGGCTTGGAACATCTATTGATGAGACTATGAAAGACGAAATTCGCGTGACGGTTGTTGCGACAGGAGTACGTCAAGATAAAGTTGAGAAAGTTGTAACTGCTCAACCACGCCAAGCAGCCTACCGTGAACCTGCTAGAACTAGCCATACACATACATATGATCGCAATTTTGATATGGCTGATACAGTAGAGTTACCAACTCCAAGTCATCGTCGCCCAGAAGCTCCAAAGACATCAGCCTTTGGTGACTGGGACTTGAGACGTGATGCCATTGTTCGCCAAGGAGATCCAGTTGTTTCTCCTGTAGAACGTTTTGAGGTTCCAGCCGCAACAGATGAAGATGAGTTGGAAACTCCACCATTCTTTAAAAATCGTTAATGAAGATGAATTTAAAAGAAAATACGAACCTTGTTTTTCAACAGATATCGAATGCAGTTCAGGAAGCCGGTCGTGAAAACGATTCGGTTTCTGTGATTGCGGTGACCAAATATGTAGATGTTGAAACAGCCTCTGCTTTGGTTTCGCAAGGAGTGCAACACATCGGTGAGAACCGTGTTGATAAATTTCTTGACAAGTATCATGCCTTGAGTGTTAAAAATCTTACTTGGCATTTGATAGGGACCTTACAGAGACGTAAAGTCAAGGAAGTAATTTCTTATGTGGATTATTTTCATGCTTTAGATTCCTTAAAGCTAGCTCAGGAAATTCAAAAACGAGCGGACCACAAGATTAAGTGCTTTTTGCAAGTAAATATCTCCCAGGAAGAGAGCAAGCATGGTTTTTCGAAAGAGGAACTCTTAGCCCTTTTGCCAGAACTCTCACAATTAGACCAGATTGAGTACGTTGGATTGATGACTATGGCTCCATTTGAAGCAACAAGTCAAGAGTTACAAGAGATATTCAAAGAAACGCAAGAATTGCAAAAAACCATTCAAGAAAAACATCTCCCCAATATGCCGATGACAGAACTCAGTATGGGAATGAGTCGAGACTTTAAAGAAGCGATTCAGTTTGGTTCAACTTTTGTTCGAATCGGCACAGCATTTTTTAAGTAGGAAATAACCATGTCACTAAAAGATAAATTTGATAAGTTTATAGATTATTTCACTGAAGATGGAGAAGAGGTGGCACCAAACGTTGCTGAGTTAAAGCCTGAAAAAACGCTAACATCAGTGTCTGCCCCCAAGGAAGAACTTCCACAAGCACAACAGCTACCACAACCATCACAAGTGAATACTAAAGAAAAAAATATTACTCGCCTTCATGCTCGTCAGCAAGAGTTGGCGATGCAGAGCCATCGTAGTACAGAAAAGGTAACCATTGATGTTCGTTATCCTCGTCGCTACGAAGATGCAACAGATATCGTTGATTTACTGGCGGGTAATGAAAGTATTTTGATCGATTTCCAATATATGACAGAAGTACAAGCACGCCGTTGTCTAGACTATTTAGATGGAGCACGTCACGTATTGGCTGGTGAATTGAGAAAAGTTGCAAATACTATGTACCTTTTGACACCAGTAGGAGTTGTAGTTAATATCGAAGATATTCGCTTGCCTGAGGGAACTCAGAGTGAAGAATTCGACTTTGATATGAAGAGAAATCGAGTGAAATAATGATATTTCTAATTCGCTTCATTCAAAATGCTACAGATATCTATTCTTGGATACTTGTAGCTTTTGCTCTCTTATCCTGGTTTCCAAATGCCTATGAGACAGAAGTAGGTCGCTTGTTGTCTAGTTTAGCTAGACCGATCCTTCAACCCTTAAGTCGTCTGCCTCTAAGATTTGGCGGTTTTGACTTTTCAGTATGGGTGGCTGTCATCTTGGTTCATCTTGTTGGAAACTATCTCATTCGATTTCTTTTAATACTAGCATGAGAAAAGATATTTATCAGCATTTCTCAGTCGAGGATATTCCTTTCATTGATAAGGGACTGGAGTGGCTTAGACAGGTTGAAGAGCATTACGCTCCCATCCTAACTCCCTTTATCAATCCCCATCAGGTCTTTATTTTAAAGACATTGGGAAATAATCATGGGATTCAAGTTTTTTCTAGCAATGATTTTGTAGCTACAGAATATAGTCGTGTGCTACTTGTACCAGATTATTTCATACCGACGAATTTAGCGGATTTTGAAATGACATTGCTTGAGATTGTCTATTCTAGCAAATTTGAGCAATTGACTCACGCTAAGATTTTGGGAACGGTCCTTAATCGACTCGGTATTGATCGCAAGCTCTTTGGTGATATAGTAGTAACGGAAAATAGAGCGCAAATCATTGTAGACCAGAAATTCACTCCTCTCTTTCAAGACGGGATTCAAAAGATTGCCAAACTACCTGTTAAACTGGAAGTCAGATCTTTTGAAGATCTGTTAGAGGCCCAAAATGATTATCAAGAGAAGGAAGTTTTGCTTCCAAGTCTGCGCTTGGATGCTTTCTTATCAAATGTTTTGAAATTATCTCGATCACAGACCAGTGATTTATTAGCCAAAAAATATGTTCAGGTAAATTACCATCTGGTTGAAAAATCTGACTATCAAGTCAAGATAGGTGATTTAGTAAGTGTCAGACGCTTCGGAAGGATAAGTATCCTGAGAGAAAATGGCCAGACGAAAAGAGATAAGAAGAAAATAACAGTCCAAGTCCTACGAAGTAAGTGAGATAAGATATGCCAGTTACACCCCTTGAAATTAGGGATCAGGTTTTTTCAACGAAATTCAGAGGCTATGATAAGGATCAAGTTGATGAATTTTTAGATAAGATTCTTTGGGACTATGAGGAAATGATACGGTACAAGGATGAATCTGAAGACTATATCAAAAAATTAGAAGAGAGTCTGTCGGCTTTTATCAATGATTTTCCTAAGAGACAAGTAACAAATGAGCAAAAACAAGAAACAATGAATGATTCTGTTTTTTATTAAGTAAGTGAGGAAAAATATGCCAATTACGTCATTAGAAATTAAGGATAAAACCTTTAGTACTAAGTTTAGAGGTTTTAATCCAGAAGAGGTTGATGAATTTCTAGACATTGTTGTTCGTGACTATGAAACACTGGTTCGTAGCAACCACGAAAAAGAGCAACATATTAAAAATCTAGAAGAGCGTTTGTCTTATTTTGATGAGATCAAAGATTCTTTGAGCCAGTCAGTATTGATTGCTCAAGATACTGCGGAACGCGTCAAGCAAGCAGCCAATGATCGCTCTCAAAATATTATCAAACAAGCTGAGCAAGATGCACATCGATTGCTCGACGAAGCCAAGTACAAGGCCAATGAAATTTTGCGTCAAGCAACTGACAATGCCAAGAAAGTTGCAGTAGAGACAGAAGAATTGAAGAACAAGAGTCGCGTCTTCCATCAACGTTTGAAATCCACGATTGAAAGTCAATTGGCTATCGTAGATTCATCTGATTGGGAAGAAATTTTGCGCCCAACAGCTACTTATCTACAAACTAGCGATGAAGCCTTTAAGGAAGTAGTTGAAGAGGTTCTAGGTGAAGATGTATCTTCATATCAGGAAGAAGAACCGATTGATATGACTCGTCAGTTTTCACCTGAGGAAGTAGCAGAGCTCCAAGCTCGAATTGAAGCTGCCAACAGAGAATTGGTAGAATCTCAGCTAGAAACTCCTTCTAATTCTTCTGAATCAGTTGTTGAAGGTGTAGTTTCTTCAAATCGGGAAACTTTTCCAACACCCTTGACAGAATCTATTGATCTTTTATAAGAAATATAATCTGAGAACAATATCTTATCAAATATATTTTTAGCGAGTAGGAGATGGTGGAAGTCCTACAATCCCTGTTGATAAGATTATCCTCTCAAGTTATCAAGTCTGAAGTTAGTAGGATTTGACGTCGCCCGCGTTACGGGAAAAGAGGGAGAAAGACTAGTTCTTTTTCCGAATAAAGGTGGTACCACGATTTTCGTCCTTTTTAGCGAGTCGTGGTTTTTAATTTGTCTATATAATAAAGGAGATATTATGAAACTCAAAGAAACTTTAAATCTTGGGAAAACAGACTTCCCAATGCGTGCCGGACTTCCTACCAAAGAGCCAGTTTGGCAAAAGGAATGGGAAGAAGCAAAACTCTACCAATGTCGTCAAGAGTTGAATGAAGGGAAACCTCACTTCACTCTTCATGATGGCCCTCCGTATGCCAACGGAAATATCCACGTAGGACATGCCATGAACAAGATTTCAAAAGATATCATTGTTCGTTCTAAGTCTATGTCAGGATTTTACGCACCTTATATCCCAGGTTGGGATACACACGGTCTGCCAATCGAGCAAGTCTTGGCTAAACAAGGTGTTAAACGCAAAGAAATGGACTTGGTTGAGTACTTGAAACTTTGCCGTGAATACGCTCTTTCTCAAGTAGATAAACAACGCGAAGACTTCAAGCGCTTGGGTGTTTCTGGTGACTGGGAAAATCCATATGTAACACTGACTCCTGACTATGAAGCAGCGCAAATCCGTGTCTTCGGTGAAATGGCTAATAAAGGCTATATCTACCGTGGAGCTAAGCCTGTTTACTGGTCATGGTCATCTGAGTCAGCTCTTGCTGAAGCGGAAATCGAATACCATGACTTAGTTTCAACCTCACTTTACTATGCCAACAAGGTCAAAGATGGCAAAGGTGTTTTAGACGCTGATACTTACATTGTTGTTTGGACAACGACTCCATTCACCATCACAGCTTCTCGTGGATTGACTGTTGGAGCAGATATTGACTATGTAGTCGTACAACCTGCTGGTGAAAATCGTAAGTTTGTGGTCGCTTCAGAACTATTGAATAGCTTGTCTGAGAAGTTTGGTTGGTCTGATGTTCAAGTTTTGGCAACTTATCGTGGACAAGAATTGAACCAAATCGTGACAGAACACCCATGGGATACTGCAGTAGATGAACTTGTTATCCTTGGTGACCACGTTACGACTGACTCTGGTACTGGTATCGTCCATACAGCCCCTGGTTTCGGTGAGGACGACTACAATGTTGGTATTGCTAATGGTCTAGAAGTTGCTGTGACAGTTAACGAACGAGGGATTATGATGGCTAATGCTGGTCCTGAGTTTGAAGGACAATTCTATGACAAGGTGGTTCCAACTGTCATTGAAAAACTTGGTGATTTGCTTCTTGCCCAAGAAGAAATCTCTCACTCATACCCTTTTGACTGGCGTACGAAAAAACCAATCATCTGGCGTGCAGTGCCACAATGGTTTGCCTCTGTATCAAAATTCCGTCAAGAAATCTTGGACGAAATTGAAAAAGTAAAATTCCACTCAGAATGGGGTAAAGTCCGTCTTTACAACATGATCCGTGACCGTGGTGACTGGGTTATCTCTCGTCAACGTGCTTGGGGTGTTCCACTTCCAATCTTCTACGCAGAAGACGGCACACCAATCATGACAGCTGAAACGATTGAGCATGTAGCTCAACTCTTTGAAGAGCATGGTTCCATCATCTGGTGGGAACGTGATGCTAAAGACCTCTTGCCAGAAGGATTTACACATCCAGGTTCACCAAATGGTGAGTTCAAGAAAGAAACAGACATCATGGATGTATGGTTCGACTCAGGTTCTTCGTGGAACGGGGTTGTGGTTAATCGCCCAGAACTTAAATATCCGGCAGACCTCTACCTAGAAGGTTCTGACCAGTACCGTGGTTGGTTCAACTCTTCACTTATCACATCTGTGGCTAACCATGGCGTAGCACCTTACAAACAAATCTTGTCACAAGGTTTTGCTTTGGATGGTAAAGGTGAGAAGATGTCTAAATCTCTTGGAAATACCATTGCTCCAAGCGATGTTGAAAAACAATTTGGTGCTGAAATCTTGCGTCTCTGGGTAACAAGTGTTGACTCAAGCAACGACGTGCGTATCTCTATGGATATCTTGAGCCAAGTCTCTGAGACTTATCGTAAGATTCGTAACACCCTTCGTTTCTTGATTGCTAATACTTCTGACTTTAACCCAGCTCAAGACGCAGTGGCTTACGAAGAACTTCGTTCAGTTGATAAGTACATGACCATCCGCTTTAACCAACTTGTCAAGACCATTCGTGATGCTTATGCTGACTTTGAATTTTTGACAATCTATAAAGCACTAGTGAACTTTATCAACGTTGACTTGTCAGCCTTCTACCTTGATTTTGCTAAAGACGTTGTTTACATTGAAGGTGCTAAATCACTCGAACGCCGTCAAATGCAAACTGTCTTCTATGACATCCTTGTGAAAATCACCAAACTCTTGACCCCAATCCTTCCTCACACTGCGGAAGAAATCTGGTCATATCTTGAGTTTGAAGCTGAAGAATTCGTTCAATTGTCAGAATTACCAGAAGCTCAAACATTCGCTAATCAAGAAGAAATCTTGGATACATGGTCAGCCTTCATGGACTTCCGTGGACAAGCTCAAAAAGCCTTGGAAGAAGCTCGTAATACAAAAGTCATCGGTAAATCGCTTGAAGCTCACTTGACTGTTTATCCAAACGAAGTTGTGAAAACGCTCCTCGCAGCAGTAAGTAGTAATGTTGCTCAACTCTTGATTGTGTCAGACTTGACCATCGCAGAAGGACCAGCTCCAGAAGATGCAGTTGCCTTCGAAGATGTTGCCTTCACTGTTGAACGTGCAGCTGGTGAGGTTTGTGACCGTTGCCGCCGTATCGATCCAAGTACAGCAGAACGTAGCTACCATGCAACTATCTGCGATCACTGTGCAAGCATCGTAGAAGAAAACTTTGGAGACGCAGTCGCAGAAGGTTTTGAAGTCAAATAATGCTATCACTAGACCTATGAGTGTCCTTGCGGTTAATAAAAGTCTTTTTGTTAACTGGAAGAGGTGAGGGGAACTTCACCCTCTAGGCTAGAACGAAAACTAAAAAAGCGAACAAAGATAGTTTTCTGCTACTCAGAATTCTTTCTTGTTCGCATTTTTAGTCTAATTACTAATTTTTACCTCTAGCTCAAAAGAAAAAAGAAGAGTAAGTTAATAACTTTGCTTAATGTAATTTCTTAGAAATAAAAAGAAGGCGGTGGGACAGAAATCGATAGACAAAGTCTCGATTTCGTAGTCCCAGCCCCGCGAGGATGATTAGGAGCTTTTTGGAGTCTAAAAGACGAACAAAAAGTTCAATCAGCTACCGCGTCAAAGTTTAATTGCTAATAAAAAGTGAGGTTGGGATCTGTTGTCCCAACCTCTTTTTGAGTTTAAGAAGTGAAAATCTTGTTTGGGGGTTAAAATGCGTTCCAAATGAATAGGAAGATAAAAATACAACCCCAAGCGTTGCCTGTTCTCTTTTGAATGACGAGCATACCATAAATCAAGATAAAAACAGACAAAGCCTCTAAAATGGCATGGAGATGAAAACTAATCATCCCATGAATCATCAGACAGATAAGAGCACAAGTCAAGGCTCCGTAATCAAGCCAAGTCTGATGTGATGGAAAGCGACAGTTAATTTTGTTTGCAATGACAACATAATTAAAACCTTCCCAGAATCCCCAGATAAGTCCAATAAGGAGGAAACCCAAGATATTTGTCGGAAAAGAACTTGCCAGAACTTCTCTGGTTAAGAGGATGGATTGAAAGGGGATATAGGAATGAATCTGCCCTCTACTGATGAGAAAAAGAAGTAAGGGGAGACAGATAGTAGCCGTCTGAATGAGGGTTGGGAGGAAGTGTTTAGCTAGCAAACCATATTGTTTCCAGCTTTCTTTTCTTCGAATCATTACTACGCTCGTCCCCAATCCAGCAACATAAAACTAGAGAGTTGCGAGAAAAAGAAGACGAATCCAGACGGGAAACTCTGTTTGGTGAGAGAAGTCAAGTATTTGTTTTTGGAAAAGGATGTATCCTATAAAAGAAAGAATTGTCAAAATGACAATGATATTGAGGTCTGAATCTGCCTCTTTTTGCTTATCTGTTAGAGTACTTTTCATCATTTAGCGCTCCTTATCTTATTTTTTATTATAAAACAATAAGAAATAAAGGGCAATAAAGAACTGGAAAAGTTTAAGGTTTTGCTATCTCTTTTATTGATTTTGTGATATAATTAACACGTAAAAAAAAAGAAGGAGTCATATCCAATGGCAAAATTGACTGTTAAAGACGTTGACTTGAAAGGGAAAAAAGTTCTCGTTCGTGTCGACTTCAACGTACCTGTAAAAGATGGCGTGATTACTAATGATAACCGTATCACTGCAGCTCTTCCAACTATCAAGTACATCCTTGAACAAGGTGGACGTGCAATCCTCTTCTCTCACCTTGGACGTGTTAAAGAAGAAGCAGACAAAGAAGGTAAATCACTTGCTCCTGTAGCTGCTGACTTGGCTGCTAAATTGGGTCAAGAAGTTACATTTATTCCAGGTGTTACTCGTGGTGCTGAATTGGAAGCAGCGATTAACGCTCTTGAAGATGGACAAGTTCTCTTGGTTGAAAACACTCGTTACGAAGATGTTGACGGCAAGAAAGAATCTAAAAACGATCCTGAACTTGGTAAATACTGGGCATCACTTGGAGATGGTATCTTCGTAAACGATGCATTCGGTACAGCTCACCGTGCACACGCATCTAACGTTGGTATCTCAGCAAACGTTGAAAAAGCAGTTGCTGGATTCCTTCTTGAAAACGAAATTGCCTACATCCAAGAAGCAGTTGAAGCTCCAGAACGTCCATTCGTGGCTATCCTTGGTGGTTCAAAAGTTTCAGACAAGATCGGTGTTATCGAAAACTTGCTTGAAAAAGCTGATAAGGTTCTTATCGGTGGTGGGATGACTTATACATTCTACAAAGCACAAGGTATCGAAATCGGTAACTCACTTGTGGAAGAAGACAAATTGGATGTTGCCAAAGCTCTTCTTGAAAAAGCAAACGGCAAATTGATCTTGCCAGTTGACTCAAAAGAAGCAAACGCATTTGCTGACTACACTGAAGTCAAAGACACTGAAGGTGAAGCAGTAGATCCAGGATTCCTTGGTTTGGATATCGGTCCTAAATCTATCGCTAAGTTTGACGAAGCTTTGACTGGTGCGAAAACAGTTGTATGGAATGGACCAATGGGTGTATTTGAAAACCCTGACTTCCAAGCTGGTACAATCGGTGTGATGGACGCTATCGTGAAACAACCAGGTGTTAAATCAATCATCGGTGGTGGTGACTCAGCTGCTGCAGCTATCAACCTTGGACGTGCAGACAAGTTCTCATGGATTTCTACTGGTGGTGGAGCTTCAATGGAGCTTCTTGAAGGTAAAGTTCTTCCAGGACTTGCAGCTTTGACTGAAAAATAAGATTATAAAAAAGGAGGCTGGGACAAAAGTCCTAGCCTCTCAATTGTCTTTGGATTTTCGAGCAGGACGCAGTTGTTGAGTGGTCTCTACTACGCTGATTTCATCAGCTTTTACAGCCCTACTCAACTGTGCGGAGGTGGGACGACGAAATCGAATTCTAACGAATTACCGGTTTCTGTCCCACTCTCTTTTTTTCGCTCTTTTAAAGTTTGAGAGTAGCGAGGGATAATTGGACAGAATCCAAAAAAAACAGTAAAATAGAGGAATACCAATATAAATGAAATTTGAGTAATAATCGTGGAAAAAAGAGACAATCATACAAAAACAGCTATTTGCGGTATTATCAATGTCACCCCAGATTCTTTCTCTGATGGGGGTCAATTTTTTGCTGTTGAGGAAGCCTTGAAACAGGCTAGAAAATTGATAGACGAAGGAGCCACTATCCTAGATATTGGTGGAGAATCCACTCGACCTGGAAGTAGCTATGTTGAGATTGAAGAGGAAATCCAACGTGTGGTTCCAGTCATTCAGGCTATTCGTCAAGAAAGTGATGTTCTGATTTCGGTCGATACTTGGAAAAGCCAAGTGGCTGAAGCGGCTTTACAGGCTGGAGCCAATATAGTCAATGACATTACAGGCCTTATGGGGGATGAGAAGATGGCAGAGGTGGTTGCCAGGGCTGGAGCTCAGGTAGTCATCATGTTTAATCCAGTCATGGCACGCCCTCAGCACCCTAGTTCACTTATCTTCCCTCATTTTGGATTTGGAGAGCCTTTTACAAAAGAAGACTTAGCAGACTTTGAACAACTATCAGTTGAAGAATTGATGGCAACTTTCTTTGATCGTGCTCTAGTAAGAGCGGAAAAAGCAGGGATTTCGAAAGAAAACATCATGCTGGATCCAGGGATTGGCTTTGGCTTGACCAAAAAGGAAAATCTCATCCTCCTACGTGATCTTGATAAATTACACAAAATGGGCTATCCTATCTTTCTAGGAGTTTCTCGCAAGCGCTTTGTCATCAATATTCTGGAAGAAAATGGATTTGAAGTAAACCCGGAAACTGAAGAAGGCTTCCGCAATCGTGATGCTGCTTCGGCTCATGTAACTAGTATTGCTGCTAGACAGGGTGTAGAAGTGGTGCGCGTGCACGATGTAGCCAGCCACAAGATGGCAGTTGAAATTGCGTCTGCTATCCGTCTGGCAGACCATGCGGAAAATTTAGATTTGAAACAATATAAGTAAGATGAATAAAAACGAAACCAATCAGTGGATTGCCCACTACCGGACAGACCAACCACACTTTGGTTTGGAAAGAATGGTAGAGCTTTTAGCTTTACGAGGCAATCCCCATCTTAAGCTTAAGGTTATCCATATTGGAGGGACCAACGGCAAGGGATCTACCATAGCCTTTTTGAAAAAGATGCTGGAAAAGATGGGGCTAAGAGTTGGAGTCTTTAGCTCACCCTATCTGATTCATTATACCGACCAGATTGCCATTAATGGGGAATCTATCCCAGAAGCAAGATTAGAGTCCTTGATGGCGGATTATTGTTTACTACTTGAAGGGGAACATGCTCATGCCTTGCAAGGAACGACAGAATTCGAGATTATCACTGCCATAGCCTATGACTATTTTGCATCTGAACAAGTCGATGTGGCGATTATGGAAGTTGGTATGGGCGGACTTTTGGATAGCACTAATGTCTGTCAACCTATCTTGACTGGCATCACGACTATTGGATTAGACCATGTAGCGCTTTTAGGGGATAGCTTGGAAGCCATCGCAGAGCAGAAAGCAGGGATTATCAAGCAAGGAGTTCCTCTAGTGACAGGACACATTGTCCCAGAAGCCTTGGTGGTTATTGACCAGATTGCAAAAGCGAAACAAGCTACCAGAATCGCCTATGGAGATGCCTATCAAGTCAGTCATTATGAGAGTATTGTAACTGGCGAGGTCTTTGACTATACAAGTGCTGTTAGACAAGGTCGCTTCCAGACAGGATTGCTGGGTTTGCACCAGATAGAGAATGCAGGGATGGCGCTGGCCTTGTTAGATAGCTATTGCCAAGCGACTGATCGAGAATTGTCAGATAATGCTTTAGTGGCTCAAGCTTTAGAAGAAACAAGCTGGCCTGGACGCTTGGAAGTTGTTTCTAGAGAACCCTTGATGATTTTGGATGGAGCACACAATCCTCATGCTATCAAGGCTTTGTTGGCTACCTTGAAAGAACGCTTTGCGAATTATCAGAAAGAAGTCCTCTTTACTTGCATCAAAACCAAGGCCTTGGAGGATATGTTGGACTTGCTAGAAACCTTGCCCGGTACTAAGATTACGCTAACTCATTTTGAGGATAGTCGGGCGACGGATGAAAAAGTCTTGAAAGAGATGTCTGATTCTAGAAATCTCAACTACCAAGATTGGCAAGAATTTCTAGACCAAAAATTATCAGAAAATGAAGAGAAAAAAACAGTTAGGATTATCACGGGTTCATTATACTTTTTAGCCCAAGTGAGAGCCTACCTAATGGAGGGGAAAAATTAGAATGGATACACAAAAGATTGAAGAAGCTGTAAAAATGATTATCGAGGCAGTTGGTGAGGATGCAAATCGCGAAGGCTTGCAGGAAACACCAGCCCGTGTCGCTCGTATGTACCAAGAGATTTTTTCAGGTCTTGGGCAAACTGCTGAAGAGCACCTGTCAAAGTCCTTTGAGATTATCGATGACAATATGGTAGTGGAAAAGGATATCTTTTTCCATACCATGTGTGAACACCACTTCTTGCCCTTTTATGGGAAGGCTCATATTGCCTACATTCCAGATGGCCGTGTAGCAGGCTTATCAAAGTTAGCTCGTACGGTGGAAGTCTACTCTAAAAAGCCACAGATTCAAGAGCGTTTGAATATTGAGGTGGCCGATGCCTTGATGGAGTATTTGGGTGCTAAGGGAGCTTTTGTTGTCATTGAAGCGGAGCATATGTGTATGAGTATGCGCGGTGTTCGAAAACCAGGAACTGCAACCTTGACAACAGTGGCTCGTGGTCTATTTGAGACAGATAAGGATCTTCGTGATCAAGCTTATCGTCTCATGGGACTTTAAAAAATCCGCGTTAAGCGGATTTTTCTAGAAAGGACTAGTTATGGATCAACTGCGAATTAAAGACTTAGAAATTTTCGCCTTTCATGGACTCTTTCCTAGTGAGAAGGAACTGGGGCAGAAGTTTGTCGTTTCAGCTAGCTTATCCTATGATATGACCAAGGCTGCGACAGACTTGGATTTAACTGCTTCTGTCCACTACGGAGAACTTTGCCAACAATGGACGACTTGGTTTCAGGAAGAAAGCGAAGACCTGATTGAAACGGTAGCCTATAAACTTGTAGAGCGTACATTTGAGACCTACCCTATCGTTCAAGAGATTGAGCTGGCACTCAAAAAACCATGGGCACCTGTTCATCTGCCCCTGGAGACCTGTTCAGTAACTATCCATCGCCGTAAGCAGCGAGCCTTTATTGCCTTGGGAAGTAATATGGGGGATAAGACGGCGAATCTCAAGCAAGCTATTGACTATATGCGAGCTCGTGGCATCCACATTCTCAAAGAGTCTAGTGTGATTAGGACTGAACCTTGGGGTGGTGTGGAGCAGGAGAGCTTTGCCAATCAAGTCATTGAAGTGGAAACTTGGCTTCCAGCTCCAATCTTGTTAGAAACCTTGTTAGAAATTGAATCAGAGATGGGAAGGGTTAGAGAGGTTCATTGGGGACCTCGCTTGATTGACCTGGATTTGCTTTTTGTAGAGGACCAGGTCATCTATACAGACGAGCTTATCTTGCCGCATCCTTATATCGCTGAGCGTCTCTTTGTCTTAGAGTCTCTGCAGGAAATTGCACCTCATTTCATCCATCCAGTCTTGGGACAACCAATTCGTCACTTGTATCAAGAATTGAAAAAATAAGAAAACTCTAGTTTCCGAATTATTTACAGAGGAGACTAGAGTTTTTAAAATAGATCATTTTCTTCAGGGAGGAGAATGGTTTCCTTGCCATCCATATCTAGCACCAGAACTTTTGGTGGGTAGAGTGGATCAAAGGGGTGATTAAAATCAAATTCAATCGTAGTCGGTAGGTGTTGACTAGAAAAACGAAAAGTGATGGAGCCTTCATGATTCAAAAGTCGAAATTCGAGCTCATCTTCTAGTTCAAAAACATGCTTTAAAAAATGATCAATAATATACCAGATAGAGTCGATAACATCATCGGGTAGATTGGTCACAACACCGAAACTGGCGCACCGTCTATGGGAATCTGTAAAAGCCATCCGTTTCTCCTGATTGATTTTCTTATTATCATACTGCAAACTGCTAGAAAAATCAAGAAAAGTCAACTGCTTTTAAAAAGTTGTGAATGTTTTTGAAACTTTTTTCAACGATTCTTCATCAAATGCTTGAAAATGCTTACAATAAGTGGTAGAATGAAAATAGTGGAATCATGAAAACAAAATTTTCAAAGTAGAAAGGAAACGGAATGAATACAGATGATACAGTAACAATTTATGACGTTGCCCGAGAAGCAGGAGTGTCAATGGCGACTGTTAGTCGTGTTGTTAATGGCAATAAGAACGTCAAGGAAAACACTCGCAAGAAGGTTTTAGAGGTCATCGACCGTCTTGATTATCGTCCAAATGCAGTAGCACGTGGTCTAGCAAGCAAGAAAACGACAACAGTTGGAGTCGTCATTCCAGATATCACAAATACTTATTTCTCTACCCTTGCTAAAGGGATTGATGATATCGCGGAAATGTACAAATACAACATCGTCCTTGCCAATAGTGACGAAGATGATGAGAAGGAAGTATCTGTAGTCAATACTCTTTTTTCTAAACAGGTGGATGGCGTTATCTTCATGGGTTATCATTTAACTGAGAAGATTCGCTCAGAGTTTTCACGCTCACGTACTCCTGTGGTTCTCGCGGGGACAGTGGACGTAGAACACCAACTTCCAAGTGTCAATATTGACTATAAACATGCTACTGTTGATGCAGTCCGCCACCTCTTGAAACGAAATAAAAAAATTGCTTTTATTAGTGGACCATTAGTGGATGACATCAACGGGAAAATTCGCTTGGCTGGTTATAAAGATGCTTTGAAAGAAGCGGGAATTAACTACAGTGAAGGTCTTGTTTTTGAATCAAAATACCGTTATGATGATGGTTATGCCTTGGCAGAACGTTTGATTTCTTCTAAAGCAACAGCAGCGATTGTTACAGGAGATGAACTGGCAGCAGGTGTGTTGAACGGACTTGCTGACAAGGGAGTTTCTGTACCAGAAGAGTTCGAAATTATTACCAGTGATGATTCACAAATCGCGCACTACACTCGTCCAAATCTAACAACCATTGCTCAACCTTTGTATGACCTAGGTGCCATTAGTATGCGTATGTTGACTAAGATTATGCACAAGGAAGAGTTAGAAGAACGTGAAGTTCTCCTACCACATGGTTTGATTGAACGCCGTTCAACTCGAAAAGAATAAGAAAACGAGGTCGGGATCAAAATCCCGACCTCGCTTTTTAGTAGTAAAAACTTTTTAGCCAATAGTTAAAGCATCAAGTTGATGGTAGAAGGCTTTGGGGGTGACTAGAAAACAAGACTTGATCTAGTAATTTCTATCTCACCGACTTTTTTATACTCAATGAAAATCAAAGAGCAAACTAGGAAACTAGCCGCAGGTTGCTCAAAGCACTGCTTTGAGGTTGTAGATGAAACTGACGAAGTCAGTAACCATACCTACGGCAAGGCGACGTTGACGAGGTTTGAATTTGATTTTCGAAGAGTATTATCCTTCCATATAGGCTCGTAATTCATCTCCTGTGAGGCCAGCATTGATAGCAATGAGGAGTTTGAGGCGGGCTTTTTGAGCATTCAGCTCTTTGACAAAAAATACACCAGCATTTTGCAGACAAACGCCTCCACCTTCATAGGCATATACAGGCTCAGCGATACCATTAAAACAACGAGAAACCAAGGCAATGGGAAGCCCTGCTTGGATAAGGGTGTTTAATTTTCGAGATGTTTCCTTAGGAACATTTCCAGCACCGAAAGCCTGAATGATGAGACCATCCAGTTGATCGACAGGCAGTAAATCAAGGAGTTCTTCTGTCATGCCAGCATAAACAGGGATGATGGGCACCAAACCTTGGATGCTATCTAAATCAAAACGGACACGAGGTTCTGCAGTTTTAAAATAGAGAATCTCTTGCTTCATGATGAGACCAAGTGGGCCATGGGTCGGTGTTTGGAAGGTTCCGACATTCGTGGTGTGGGTCTTAGTGACATACTTGGCAGCGTGAATTTCATCATTCATCACGACCAGTACCCCCTTATCAGCTGCCTTGTCGTCACTCGCTACGCGTAAGGCGCTGAGATAGTTGTAGACACCATCACTTCCTAGCTCATTGGAGCTTCTCATAGCTCCGGTCAATACGATGGGAATGTGAGGGATTTCCATCGTGTCTAGGAAATAAGCCGTTTCCTCGAGGGTGTCGGTACCATGTGTGATGACAACGCCATCAAAATTCTTTGCCTCTTGCTTGATTTTGTGATAGAGAGCCAGCATGTGTTTGGGCTTGATATGAGGACTGGGTAAATTTAAAAAATCCAAAGCATGGACTTGGACTCCCTCTAAGGGATTTGAGACATGATTCATAGGGTTATCTGCACTAGTTCTAACAGCTCCTGAGTCATCTGCTTGCATGGAAATAGTGCCACCTGTGTGTAAAACGAGGATTTTCTTAGTCATGATTCACTCACTTTTTCTGAAATAATGGTATAATCATTGTATCATAAAAGAAAGGAATGAGATAGTCATGGAAGTCAAAGCTGTTTTTTTTGATATAGATGGAACATTAGTCAATGATCGAAAGAGTGTTTTGAAATCCACTAAAGAAGCCATCAAGATTGTGAAGGATCAGGGGGTTTTTGTGGGGGTAGCGACCGGACGAGGACCATTTTTTGTTAAGGATTTGATGGATGAATTGGATCTGGATTTTGCAGTTACCTATAATGGCCAATATATCTTTAACAAAGAACGTGTACTTTTTGCAAGTCCGATTGATAAACGAAGTCTAAGACAAGTTATTGCATACGCCAAGGAAAATAGAAAAGAAATCGCTATGGGGACGAGACAAGATGTGATTGGCTCTCGGATTATGTCCTTTGGGTTAAGTCCTTTGTCCCAGCTAGTGAGCCGCTTTGTTCCTAAATTTTTGACTCGAACAGTCAGTCATTCCTTTAATCGTATGGTCAGTAAGGCCCTTCCTCAAAAGGAAGATGATTTACTAGATTTGATTAACCAACCCATCTACCAGGTTCTCATGTTGATGACACCTGAGGAGTCTAATCAAGCAGCTTCAGAGTTTGAATATCTTAAGTTTACACGAAGCAATCCTTTTGCAGCAGATATCATCAACCAAGGGAATTCGAAATTAGAAGGAATTCGTCGCGTCGGAAAAGAATACGGCTTTGACCTGAATCAAGTTATGGCTTTTGGTGATTCGGATAATGACCTAGAAATGTTGGCTGGCGTTGGGATGTCTGTTGCCATGGGAAATGGTAGTAGTAGTGTTAAGGAAGTAGCCAAACATATCACGACGAGTAACCAAGAGGATGGAATTCATAAAGCCTTGGAGCACTTTGGAGTACTAGCTTCTGAAAAAGTCTTTGTCAGTCGCGACTATCACTTTAATAAGGTCAAGGCCTTCCATCATATGATGGATGAGAGAACTCAGGAAGAACCAAAGGCTTGGGATTTGGAAGGGGCAACCCATCGTGCGGACTTTAAGATTGAAGAATTGGTAGAGTTTGTTCGTGCCGCTAGCAACTCAGACGAGGATTTTCAAGCAGCGATCGCAGAGATGCATCGAGCCTTGGATAAGGCTGCAACAAAAGTTTCAAAAACCATTCCCGCCAAGCAGGATTTGATAGGGCAAGTGGATGCCTTGATTGATACTCTGTATTTTACTTATGGAAGTTTTGTATTGATGGGTGTGGATCCAGAACGTATTTTTGAAATCGTCCATCAGGCTAATATGGGTAAGGTTTTTCCAGATGGTAAGGCCCACTTTGATCCAGTAACTCATAAAATCCTTAAACCTGATGATTGGGAGGAGAAATACGCTCCAGAACCAGCTATTAAAAAGGAAATTGAGCGACAGATAAAGGCTTACGAACGCCATAAGGAAAGAGTAAATAAAAAATAGGATGTGGCTAGAGAAAATGCTGTTTTCGTATAAGGGTCTTTTTGGAGTCTGAAAGACCAATAAAAAGACCACTCATCTACTGCATCAAAAGAAACTTTTATAAAAAAACGAGGTCAGGACTTATCCCGACCTCTTGTCTTTTTACTAGTTACAAAGTTTTATCCTTATCTCTAACGACGAGGAGATCAACGCTGGTATGGCGCAAAATGTACTCAGATGAAGAGCCAACTAGGAGACGCTCAAAGGCATTGAGTCCCGTTGCTCCGACTAAAATCAAGTCAACATGTTCTTCTTCAGGGATAGTTTTAGCCAAGAGGGTCTTAGGATTTCCCATTTCAATGACCAGCTGAATGTCTGTGACTCCAGCGTCTTTTGCACGCTTTTCGTATTCTGCCATCAAGTTTTGAGCTTCAAGTTGTAGTTCTTCATAAACTTCAGCATCAAATGTTGAAACACTTTGAAGGGCACGAGTATCAATCACATGGGCAAGGGTTAATTTTCCTTGGTTACGTAGGGTGATCTGTACTCCCTTGACAAAGGCAAGATCAGCTTCTTTAGAACCATCAATAGCGACCATGATATTTTCATAACGTTGTGTCATAGCAAAAACCTCCTAACATTTTGTCACCTTCATTGTAACCCTTTTCACTAAAAAAGTAAAGTAAAAAACGATGGAAAAGGAAGTAGGTTTTGATTTTAAATAGGCGTTTGGTATAATGAAAACAGAAATAAATCAAGAGGGATCATCATGACAAAAATTGCAGTACTATCAGATATACACGGAAATACAACTGCTCTGGAGGCTGTGCTAGAAGATGCTCAAACGGCAGGAGTTGATGAGTACTGGCTCTTGGGAGATATCCTGATGCCAGGAACAGGACGGAAACAGATGCTTCAATGCTTGGAAGCTTTACCGATCACAGTGCGAATCCTTGGGAATTGGGAAGATAGTCTTTGGCGAGCCTGTCATCGTAAGTTAGATGAAACTAGACCTAGCCATCGCTATCTCTTGCGCCAGTGTCAGTATATCATGGAAGAAATTAGCAGCCAAGAGATTGAGGCACTGCAGGACTATCCTTTGCAAGTGCATCGCCAGTTTGGAGATCTGAAGCTAGGGATTAGTCATCACTTGCCTGATAAAAACTGGGGAAGAGAGTTGATTCATCTGGGAAAACAAGAGGATTTTGATCGTCTTGTCACCAATCCGGACTGCGATGTTGCCATTTATGGTCATATCCATCAGCAGTTACTTCGCTATGGTAGTGGTGGTCAGCTTATCCTGAACCCAGGCTCGATTGGTCAACCCTTCTTTTTATCTGAGAATTTACGCAAAGACTTGCGGGCTCAATACATGATCTTAGAATTTGACGAAAAAGGTTTAAAAGATGCTGATTTTCGTCGTGTTGATTATGATATTGAGGCAGAATTACAGCTAGCAAAAGACTTACAATTACCCTACTATCAAGTCTACTATGAGAGCTTAGTTAATGGGATTCACCATACCCACAATCAGGACTTGTTGCACGAAATCGCTCAGAGTCAAGGACATGATGTTGAATTGGATGACTGGCTTAGTGGTAACTCTTGACATTACAACTAGAAGAGATATAATAAACATAAGAAAAAGAAGGAACTAATCTGACGAAAAAAGGAGAAGAGGATGCAAATTTCAAGCCGATTTACCATTGCAACACATATGTTGGTAATCATTGCCCTAAAAGGGAAGGAAAGCAAGGTGACTAGCGATTTTCTAGCTAGTAGTGTTGGAGTCAATCCTGTTATTATCCGTAAAACCCTGTCCCAACTGAAAAAGGCAGACTTGATTTCGGTGGCGCGTGGAACTGGTGGAGCTGAGATTATCAAAGACCTAGAGGATATCAGTCTATTAGATGTTTACCAAGCAGTTGAATGTCTAGGAAAGACAGGTCAACTCTTTAGTTTTCACGACAATCCCAATCCAAATTGCCCAGTTGGAGCTCATATTCATGATGTTTTGGATCAAAAATTGGAGAGAATCCAGCAAGCTATGGAGGCTGAACTTGGTCAGACCAGTCTTGCCCAAGTAGTAGCAGATGCAGAAGCAAGAATCTAAAGTTAAGAGGACCTTAGTTCCTCTTTTTCTATGTGGATAATGATGATAAAATATAGCCATAAAGAAGGAAAAAATGTATCTCGTTATAGGAATTTTATTAGCCTTTATCCGTGAATATGTAGCTCTGTGTGTGAAATTGAAGTGGCTCTTTATATTTTTCTACGGATTATTATTCTTAGCCCTGCTATTTTTATACAAGGGAATTATTTGGTAATAAAAGTCACTATTTTAACTCGCTCATGTAAAAAAGCAAGAATTTTTTAGTTCTTGCTTTTTACATGTCTTTCTATCAAGTTGCTGGATTTATAGAAATCTTGGTTTATTTTTCCTTTCTTGATTTGAGGAAACTTCCAAGTCCTAGGAATGTGAGGAGACCAATTCCTGCAAGAACAAGAGTAGATTGTTTTTCAGTACCTGTGTTTGGCAGGACTTTTTGAGACAGAGTCTCTACAACAGTTTCTTGAGTTTTAGGTTTTGCAGCTAGGTTTTGGGCTTGACTTTGGTCAGCTTCCAAGCTAGAAATATCAAATTCTGGTTTTTCTTCTACAGTTGGAGCGACAATGGCACCACCTTGTGACAAGCGGAGAACAACAGCAGTGAGAGTGTTCAGTCTTAATCCTTTATCAGTCCATTCAAGACCTTTCGGTTTAGAGATTCCTACTGGTCCTGCTTGGTTTTCATCAGCCAGGACTTCAGCATTTCTCAAGTGAGCAAAGGCAGTTCCTAAGTTGAATTCGCGAGCCTTTTCATCTGCATTGACAAAGACTGCGTAGACATCTCCATTTGGAGCAGTAATTTGGTAACCAATGACCAAGTCTTCTTTTTCAACACCATTTTGTCCTGGGACAGTAATGAGGCGGACACGCTCCTTGATATCTTCAAGACTCTTGAGTCGGAAGGCATCTGTAGATTGACGAAGAGCAATCAATCCTTTCATGTAGTCGCGACTCTTGACATTCTCAGGATATGCTTTTTTATCTGTTGCCTTAGTCCAATCAAACTTGTTGACAGCATCGCTAGAGTCATAAGAGTCATGGATGAAGTACGGATAGACAAATGGATTACCATCTTTATCACGCAACAAGTGAGATTTGTTTGGAACCTTATCTTCAGGAACAGGAGTCTTATAGGCTGGATCAAGGAATTGTTTGGTACGTCCATATTCCTGCCCAGAGTGGATAAATGGTGTTCCTTGTGCTGTTAAGACCATGAGGTTTCCAAGTCGCAAACGACGATGAATTTCAGCATAGTTCTCAGCCTTGCTTGGGTCTTTTTTGATAGACTGGGCAATGATGTCAAAGAGGGTCAAGTTATCATGGGCTGCAATATACTGAATAACATCTCCTGGGTTGTCCGCTTCAAAGTTGGTTGGTTGAGCAATGAGGTTCTTAAAGATGGTATTGATATCACGTTTACCACCTGTGATAAAAGCAGGTTGGCCTTCATTTGGATAACCTGACTTGAGGTTGTTACGGATGTCATCTGAAAATACAGCAACAGTATCGGTATGTTTCATCCAATCTTGGTCAGCAGGTCTAGTAGGCGTATTCTCATCACCAGCATAGGTTCTCCAACCTTCACCTAGCATGATAAGGTTTGGATTGAGGGCGCGTGCAGCCTTATAAGCTTCTTCGGCAGAAGCTGCATCATGATCTCCCATCATATCGAAACGGAAACCATCTACTTTATAGGTTTCAACTAGATACTTGATAGAGTCTACCATGACGCGTTTAGACATGTAGTGGGTTGTTCCTAGACGACCACCACCAAAGCTAGTACGAGGTGCTCCGTCTGCATCCATGAAGTGGTAGTAGTTTGGCTCAAGGTCTTCAAAGATATCGACATTGGCAGTATGGTTGTAAACTACGTCTAAGATAGCACCCATGCCACGTTTATGGATTTCGTTGACAAGGTTCTTAAATTCTGCGATACGTTTTTCTGGATCCTTAGGATTGCTTGAGTACATACCAGTCAAGGAGAAGTAGTTTTGAGGGTCATAACCCCAGTTGTAGTTGCTATCGCTTGAAGCATAGGCGGACAAGCGTTCTTGGTTCTTCAATTCATTGACAAAGTAGTATGACAAGACTGGAAGGAGCTGGATATGGGTCACGCCCAAGTCTTTTAGGTAGTCTAGTTTTTCGATAAAGGCTTCAAAGGTACCAAATGGCTTAGTCAAATCTTTTGCGATGGCAGGATCTGAAGTGAAGTCACGAACGTGAGCCTCGTAGATAACAGCATCTTCGCGAGATTTGAAATTGCGAATCTTACCATAAGTCAAGTCTTGCGGCCCTAGTTTTGCTGGGTTTACAAAAGCAGCTTTAGCCACTTTATGGGCAGCGTCTGTTTTTGCTAGATCGCTGTTCCAAGCTGCCAGAGATTTAGCATAAGGATCTAGTGCGAGAACAGTCTTACCTTGGCGCTCGATTTGGTAGTGGTAGTAGTAGCCAGTATAGTTGCTGATGCCAAGTCCTGAATTCTCATCCAGAGTTTGTTTCCAGGTTCCTTTTTCTCCTTTTTCAAGAGCGACGGTTCCGACAACTTTTTCAGGATCTTTTTTATCGTAGACGACAACGGAAACTTTATCAGCACTTGGAGACCAGAGGGTCAAATCAACACGTTTGCCATCTTCTTTAAGATTTGCACCGAGTGGACCATCGTAACTATAAGTCTCGTCTTTGAGACGCCAGCTAGAACGAGTTGTAAAACGGTCTGAATCATAGGCAACTGTATATGGGTTTTGAGTGTCAGAAAAATCACCGATGTAGGTTACCTTCTTACCTGCTTCATCGATTGTAACATCGGAGATAGCAACTTTATTCCCTTGGTGGTCAGTGATGTTGGAATGTTTAAGGATGTCTTCTTTTTTAGCCCCAACCAAGGTAGAAAAACTGCTTTCAATACGAGATTTAGCCACATGTTGAGCACCAGTCATGCGAATATCGTGAACATAATATGGGTTGGTGTAGATAGTTGCATCATCATCTTTGAGGAAAATCTGACTGTGGTTTTTCAGGTCAGTAAATTTATAATCTTCTTTTCTGATTTTCACATCATCGCCTTTCTTGCTCTCATCTAATAGTAAAAATCCAAATTCTCTGGCAGCTTCATTGAGCGGAATGTCGATGTAGCGTCCGTGTTTTCCACTTGCAGTAAAGTCTGTTCCATCAGGCCATTCTCCACTACTTGGATTCTTGACATCACCCCAGTACCAGAGGGATTTTTTATCGTAATTTCCATCGGTGCGGAAATAGTTGACACGAACAGTTCCTGCTGGTTGAGGTTGATAGTTGTGTACTTTATAGCTTTCATCTAGCCAAGCTTCATTCATCTTTGGAGAGAGGCGCTCTACTGAACGGTCTCCAGTAAGGTTGTCACCTTTTGTGTTGTTGATGAGGAAGCTGATTTTCTTGGCTTGCTCATTTTTTAGTTTGACATCTAGGTAGTAGCCGTAGTCGTCTTTCTTGGCATCCTTGAAGGACTGGGCGCCATTTGGCCAGTTCTCAGATGGTTTTTCAACATCATCCCAAGTCCAAAGTCCTTGTGAATCTTGGTTTTCTTGAGGAAGTTTTTTGACGTGGATACGGAAGTAGTTGTCTGCGATTGGTGTTTCAGATACAGTGTCTGCTAGCGAAGCTTTCTCAGCAGCTAGACTTGATACTTCTGTTTTCTCGTCTTTGTTGTTTAGAAGGCTTGGAGTAGCTTCAGTTGTAGTTGTTTCAGAAACTGCTACTGGTTCAGATGTTTTAGACTCTAGGGAAACGCTTGCATCTTTGTGATCCAAAATAGGCGTTTTTTCCTCAACTTGGCTAGTTTCTGTAGAAACTGGGTTATTACTAATAGCGCTTACATTTTCTTGTGCGCTAAGAGTAGTTTCAGCTGCAGATACAGAAGGTGCTGTTAAAGCAAGGAGGATAAAGCTTGCTCCAATAAGGACAGAGCCAGTTCCGTTTTTCCGAGAACGGATACTGTAAACCATTTTTTTATCTGGTTGAGATGACGTGTTTTTCATAGACACTCTCCTATCATTTATTTCTATCCTAGTATAGCATGGAGTAAAATTTTATGCAATCGTTTTCTTGAAATATATAAAAAGAAAAAGCTCCATTTGGGGGAGCTAGATCAATTTAAAGTTTGCTGACTGAAATTTTATTGAGTTCGTTGATGACTTGTAGATTAGCCATGCGACCTATATTAATTAAATTTGGATGTTTTAGCCCATCAATGTCGAAGTTTGTTAGAATAGCATCATAATCAGCAGCCATTATTTCATCTACATCGAGTGTCTCTTTATCCCAAGTCTCAAACTGGATATTTTTAGATGTATAGAATTCATAAAGAGAGATTAGAGCTCGTGGATGTGCAAAGTCAAACTCACTTAAAACAAGGACACGGACCTTAACCTGAGCGCTTAATAGTTGCTCAATCAAATCTGAAGCGTGGGTCAAAAGAGTATAAACGAGATGGATAACAGCGTGTGCATGTTCTTTTTGTCCCAAGTTAGCTTTATAACGCATCATTTCGAAAACAGCTGATTCGTAAAATTTAGGGAAGAACTTTTTGATTTTATTAAGAGCGTAGGATTTGTTATGAGAAATGATAGATTCTGAGTTGATTTCTTGACGCTCAAGAAGAGCGGTATTGTGTAAGTGCCATACTAGCACATCTGTATTTGAAAAGTGGACACCAAACTCACGAGTAAGGTTATCTAGGACATCTCTAGCTGCGTGGTAAGAGTGATCGACTTGCTTATCAACTGAACGTGCAGCTAGAAATTCTTCAACTGTAAAGAAGATTCCTTTTTGAGTGTAAGAGTCGAAAAGCTGTTCTAAAGTCTCGCTATTTATTTCTATATTCAGGCGCTTAGCTAGAGGTTCAAGTTGGTCTTTGGACTCAGAAAGTCGATCGTATATAGAAAGAACCTTTGAAGAATCAGCTACAGTTTGAATGGTAGCACCTATTTTAAATCGATGCAGATTAACGGCTGTTTGTGTCTCTATCTGGAACAAGTTTGCATAAGTAGCAGGGAAACCTGTCAATTTAATAAAGAAAGCAACAAAATCTTCTATATCTTTTTCAGAATCAGAAAATGGCCACTTGAAGTAACCATAGGCTTCATGGAAATACTGGGCGAAGAAGAAGCGGATATCTCTCTCATCTCCAATGATAGAGATTGGTGTTACCTTAAGTTTGAACCGATATTTGTTCTGCAAGATACTATTGATCTCAGCAACCTTTTTTCGAAGTGAAGGGAGTGAGACATCAAGGGTTTGGGCCAGATGTTCATAGGTAAAGGGTTCCTCTAATAGGAAGAAAGCCTTTAAAACTTGAAAGTTTGAAGAATCTTGTAAAACGTGGCGATAAATTCGTTCAATGCCTAAATTTCTATTGTTAGCTAGTCGGATGCCAGCAGTTGAAGACTGTATCTCAAAGCAAGAAAGAATGTCACGCATCTCCTTGATATCACTTTTAATGATACGCGAGTTGATACCGAGTGTTTCTGCAAGAGGATCTAGGTGAATCCAGCTTGGATTTTCAAACAGATATTCTAAAATTCTTAATTGTCTTTGTTCTTTTTGAGTTAATAGTTCTCTCATGAATCAGTCCTCCTGTAATATATTTGATTATAATGAACAAAAATCATATATTTTTTGATATTTGTTATTATATCACAAGTGTTTTAAAAAAACAAAGGAAATGGCTGAACTGATTCATCTTATATTTTGCAAATATAAATTTTGTTTTTCTCTTTTTTTTGTATCGAAAAAAAAATAAAGATAAAAATAGCAAAATGATTGACTAAGTTAAAGAGTTTGTTTATAATGTTAAATGTATGTTAAAGACATGCTATAATTTTTAAAATTAGGAGAAAAGATTCATGTATTTTAATCGAAAAAATGCAGAACAAAAGAATTGGCGTATGATCAAAAAAGGAAAACATTTCCTTTTCGGTTGTTCGCTTGTTTTTGCGGTTGGGGCAGCATTAGTAGCTCCATCAGTCAAAGCAGATGCAGTAGACGCTAAGCCAGAAGCTAGCTCTACAGCAGAGGGGGTTAAGCCAGCTGCAGCTGAAGAGAAAACAACTTATGCAGCACCAGCTGTAGAAGTAGCTCCAGCAGCAGTGGCTGAAAAAAAAGTTGAAACTACTCAAAATTCTAAAGAAGAACCAGTAGTTGCGACTGAAAAAGCTAAGGAAGCAGATAGCATCCAAGCTCCAGAGGTGACAGTGGTCTACAATCCATCAGCACTTACTGATGAAGAAAAAGCAAAAGTAGTAGCAGCTGTTAAGGCAGCTAACTCTGCAGCAACTGATGTTCAAGTTCAAGCAGACGGATCAGTAGTTGTTACTTTTGCAGATGGTTCAACTGCAAGCTTGTCAGCAGCTCAAACTATTAAAGATGGCTCTCAAGTAGCTAAACCACGTAGAGCACGTGCAGCAGTAGCGGCTCCAGTCATCACTTCAAACCTTGATGGAAAAGGAAGTTCTGCAACGGATGTAACTGTCCAAGCACCAGCAGGTTCAACTGTTAAACTCTACAATACTGATGGTGCTGTTATCGGTCAAGCAGTAGCAAATGCTCAAGGTGTAGCTACTGTTACGCCAACAAATAGCCTTCCTGTAGGTGAAATCACTGCTACAGCTACACCAGCAGGCGAAAGTGAGTCTCCTAAGAGTGCACCTGTAACAGCGACACGACCAACATTGACAACTGTAGAAGGTGGTGTTTCAAGAGGGAACGATAGTGATAATACCCAACTACTCGTTACCAAATCACACATCACTGTTTATCCAGGTGAATCTGTTAAGATTGGTGTTGTAGCAGTATCTCAAGAGATGGAAAACTTTTCGGTTCCTAAAAATCCAGACGGTGTCAAGGGCTTGCTACCTACAGGTGTTTACCTAAAGACAGCTGGGACAGAGACCTATAAAAGACGTAATAACGGATACGGAGGTACTGTTGCTTGGGACCAACCAGCAGGTGATACTGTTGTGACCTTCGCAGTTAGAAGTAAGAATAATGTAGTTGTAACGAGAGACCTGAAAGTTACCGTTTTGGAACTTACTAAGAAGCTTGATGCTGTTCCAGGTGAAAAAGTAGAAGTTGCTGATCTTAACAATGTTTCTGAAGACGAGAAAAATAAAATTATCGCAGCAACTAAAAAAGCAAATGCAAGTTTCCCTCCAGGCACTTTATATAATGTTGATCAAAGAGGAAATCTTGTCGTTACATATCCTGATAAATCAACAGATAAGATTGACGCTTCATATCTAGTTACTCCATCAAATAAACCTGCTGATACTAATAAGCCAGCAGGCCAAGCGCCAGAGATCACTTCAGATCTATCAGGTAAAGCAAGTACGCCAACTGATGTGACAGTTAAAGCAGAACCTGGTTCTACAGTGAAGCTTTACAATAATGACGGAGTTGTGATCGGCGAAGCCGTAGCAAACGATCAAGGTATTGCTACTATCTCTCCAATTAATAGTCTTCCAGAAGGACAAATTACAGCGACAGCTACACCAGCAGGTGGAAGTGAATCTCCTAAGAGCACTCCGATTACAGCGACTCGTGCAGAAAAGCCTGAAGTGGACGGAGGTGTTTCAAGAGGAAACGATAATACCCAACTTCTCGTTACCAGATCACATATCACTGTTTATCCAGGTGAATCTGTTAATGTTGGTGTTACAGCAGCATCTAATGCGATTCAAAACTTCTGGGTTCCTAACAATCCAACAGCTGTCAAGGGCTTGAAACCTACAGGTTATTACATATCGACAGCTGGAACAGATACCATTAGACAACGTTCAGCCGGATACGGAGGTACTGTTGATTGGGACCAACCAGCGGGTGATACTGTTGTGACCTTCGCAGTTAGAAGTAAGAAAAATGCAGTTGTAACGAGAGACCTGAAAGTTACCGTTTTGGAACTTACTAAGAAGCTTGATGCTGTTCCAGGTGAAAAAGTAGAAGTTGCTAATCCTAACAATGTTAGTGAAGAAGAGAAAAACAAGATTATCGCCGCAACTACAAAAGCAAATGCAAGTTTCCCTCCAGGTACTACATATAGTGTCGATGAAAAAGGAAACCTTGTCATTACTTATCCTGATAAATCTACAGATAAGATTGCAGCAGCATACTTAGTTACTCCAGCTGCTAGGGAAACAGACAAGTACACACCAACAGCTAAAAATCAAACTGTTAAACAAGGTGAAACACCAGACGCTAAAGGCTCAATTGACAATGCTGGTGAACTTCCAAGTGGTACTACCTTTGCTTATAAGACACCAGTAGATACAGCAACCAAAGGTGAAAAAGACGCGATAGTAGTAGTTACTTATCCCGATAAGTCAACTGATGAAGTTCCAGTTAAAGTAACTGTAAAAGATCCACGTAGCGATGCAGATAAGAACGATCCAAAACCTAAAGCTCAAGACATTTACAAGGGTTCAACACCAGACGCTAAAGGCTCAATCGCCAATGCTGGTGACCTTCCATATGGTACTAGCTTTGCTTATAAGACACCAGTAGATACAGAAACACCAGGTGAAAAAGACGCGACAGTAGTTGTAACATACCCAGACGGATCTAAAGATGAAGTTCCAGTTAAGGTTACTGTAGAAGATCCAGATAAGACATCTGCAGAAAACAACACTCCAACAGCTAAAGATCAAACTGTTAAAGTTGGTGAGAAACCAAAAGCAGAAGCTTCAATCGGAAACTTTGACAAACTTCCTAAGGGAACAAAAGCAGAGTTCAAGACACCAGTAGATACAACAACACCAGGTGAAAAAGACGCGATAGTAGTAGTTACTTACCCAGATTCGTTAACTTATGAAGTTCCAGTTAAGGTTACTGTAAAAGATCCACGTAGCGATGCAGATAAGAACGATCCAAAAGCTAAGGCTCAAGACGTTAACAAGGGTGAAACACCAGACGCTAAAGGCTCAATCGACAATGTTGGTGAACTTCCAAATGGCACTACCTTTGCTTATAAGACACCAGTAGATACAGAAACACCAGGTGAAAAAGACGCGACAGTAGTAGTTACTTACCCAGACAAGTCAACAGACGAAGTTCCAGTTAAAGTAACTGTTAAAGATCCACGTACAGATGCAGATAAGAACACCCCAGTAGCGAAGGATCAAAGTGTTAAACCAGGTGATAAACCAAACGCTAAAGATTCAATTGGCAACGTAGGCGATCTTCCATCAGGAACTAAATTCGAGTACAAGACACCAGTAGATACAACAACAGAAGGCGACAAAGACGCTATCGTAGTTGTAACATACCCAGATGGCTCTAAGGATGAAGTTCCAGTTAAAGTAACTGTTAAAGATCCACGTACAGATGCAGATAAGAACACCCCAGTAGCGAAAGATCAAAGTGTTAAACCAGGTGATAAACCAAACGCTAAAGATTCAATCGGCAACGTAGGTGATCTTCCATCAGGAACTAAATTCGAGTACAAGACACCAGTAGACACTACAACAGAAGGCGACAAAGACGCTATCGTAGTTGTAACATACCCAGATGGCTCTAAGGATGAAGTTC